>JAHIZJ010000027.1 GCA_018814765.1 Patescibacteria group bacterium | reverse complement strand
TACCGTCCAAAGATATTAAGAAAAGGCAAGCCTTATGGGAAATGCGTCTTTTTTGATAAAGAAGTTGGATGCAGGGTCCACGAAGTAAAACCATTGGAATGCAAAGTCACAATGGGGTGCAAAGATTATGGTGAGCAATTAAGCTTATGGTTCATGCTTAATCATTTTGTAAATGAAAATGAGCCAGAAAGTGTAAGGCAATTTGCGATTTACCTGAAAAGCGGTGGAAAAACATTATTGGGGGCTGAATTAGAGGATCTGATTCCTGACAAAGAAAAGTTAAAGAAAATATTAAGTTTTGAGATGATATAAATTTGAAAACAGATAATTAAAACAAAATTAACAAGGTGATTAACAATGGCTGAAAAAACAAAAATGAAGAAAGAAAAAATTATTGGAATAGATTTAGGCACATCAAATTCTGCTGCAGCGGTATTGCAGGCTGGAAAGCCAACAATCATACCAAGCGCAGAAGGAACAACTGCTTACGGGATAGCATTTCCAAGTGTTGTGGCATTTACAAAAGACGGGCAGATGCTTGTAGGAGAGCCAGCAAGAAGACAGGCTATAAGCAACCCGCAAGGCACAATAACTGCTGCAAAAAGAAAGATGGGAAAAAGTTTTGAGTATAAAATCAATGGAAAAAACTATACTCCCCAGCAGATTTCTGCTTTTATTCTGCAAAAAATAAAGAAAGATGCTGAGGAGTTTGTTGGAGAGCCAATAAAAAAGGCTGTTATCACAGTACCTGCTTATTTTGATGACAATCAAAGGCTAAATTATTAATTATCGAGTGCTCAGGCGCGAGCACGAGATAGGTAGCACCAAACAAGGTGTCGGGCCTAGTGGTAAAGACTTTTATTTTAGGAGTTAATACATCGAGTATCTCGGGAAATTCGGTAATTCCATCTCGTTCATTAAAATGCCCCTTACCAGGCAACAGTTTAAATGTGGCATTTGGTAAATGTCGTTTATAAAAGCCAATCGACTTAACAGAAATAAACGGATCATTGTCGGAATAATATATAACTATATGTTTTACCAGCTTATTAATCTTTTTCCAATCAAACTTAATATCAGCGAATTGCTTTATAGCGTTCCAATCAGCTTCAGGAAACTCCTCCTGAGAGTGCTTCCAATCTTGCTCGGGATTAACCGGTGCTACTAAGATAATTTGATCTACTGGTCGATCAGTTGTTTGTACTAAATTTAAAGCAGCTGTAGCCCCTATACTATGACCAATCAGAACTGATGATGACTTACTTTCCTTTTTTAGTGCTTCATTCCACACATCCACCTCTGGATGATCTGTGATGGGAAGTGTTGGCAAATTTACCGTATATCCATTTTTCTTCAAAACTGATTTTAACCAAGGGAACCAATTTTCTCTTCTGTGGCCGCCTATGCCATGAATAATTAGGCACTGACTTTTTTCATTACTTTTTATTTTTAATTCTTCATTATAAATTTTAAATTCAATCTCTGCTCCCTCTGATCGACCAATCCAATTCTTCTGAAGTGTCTTGATAGATTCGGGCCAGTCAATATCATCCAGTCCTTTTAATAGTTTATCGGCATAATCTGTTATCTTTAATAACCATTGTTTAAGCTTCTTTTTCTGAACCGGTGTATCACAGCGTTCGCATTTGCCATCAACCACCTCTTCATTGGCCAGCCCTGTTTTACATGATGGACACCAGTTAATCGGCACCTCAGCTTGATAGGCCAGGCCTCGTTCAAACATCTTTAAAAACATCCACTGGGTCCAGCGATAATATTCAGGATCCGAAGTGTCTACTTCGCGTGACCAGTCATACATAAAACCCAGACGTTTTATCTGTTGTCGGAATCGCTCTATATTGTGAGCCATATATTCTTGCGGATGGATGTTGCGTTTTATGGCAGCGTTCTCTGCCGGTAAACCAAACGAATCAAAACCCATCGGGTGAAGAACATTTTTACCGTGCATAGTCTGATACCGCGCCATTATATCCGTTGCTGTGTAACCTTCAGGGTGACCAACATGAAGACCATCGCCCGAAGGATAGGGAAACATATCCAGTATGTAGTATTTCCTTTTGTCTGGATCCTCTTTAACAAGACTTGCCTTAGTCTTATCCCAAATCTCCTGCCACTTAGGCTCAATTTCTTCAGGCTGGTATCTTGGTCTGTCGTTTATTGTGCTCTCTTTTTTTATCATTACATTTTTGCCTTTATTCCAATAAATAATATCACTTTTTAACGTATTAGACCATCGCTTTTTGACATAACAATTTTGCTTGACAACCACTTAGGGTCATGATAGTCTATCTATTATGCTGACTGCAGTAACTGACTAAGCCATCATTATTTAGCTAATATTGGCTTAAACACTACGCTTTTTATCTCAATAATAAAGAAAAGCAATTAGCATTCACCTAACAAAATACAGTCTAGTCTTCCTCCGCTATCTCATGAGCGGTGTTTCTTATTTATTCAAAGGATTAGGCTTATTGCTCTATTGGTCTGCAATAAAACCAATTTTCATAGTGAGCCATTGGTTGCTTCATTCAGTGCTATCACGCGTCTATTTAAATATCTATTTTCCTATAAAAAAATTCGTCATTCTCAAATTCTCAAACGCGAAGAGCAAGGTTTGGTATCCATTTGCTACGCGTTACATAGTACATGGATTTATTATATTGATTGCTGCCGGAGTTCTGATACATAGCATTCAAACACGTGAAGTTTATGCAGAAGAGTTTGCCAATGATAGCTTGGTTTCAAAAATACTTGGCAATAGTAACCAAGAGATCATAACAGAGACTGCGGAAGATGCCGTTAATATGCCTACCAGCTATCTTAATTACAAGGGTTTAGTTGGCGGAGCATCCGGCCTAGCCCAGGACACTACTGTAGATGAGACCGATCAATCACTAGCCCTGACTCAAGGCTCCGGCACAATAGTCAAGCCAAACATTCCCACCACCGACCTTGGTGATCGTGTTAGAGATGTGGTTGAGTACTATATTGTAGAACAAGGCGATACTATCAGCACTATTGCTGAAGACTATAACGTATCAACAAATACTATCTTATGGGAAAATAAACTAGGCGAGAAAGACTACATCAAACCAGGCGATAAACTGACTATCTTGCCAATGTCCGGCGTTTCCCACCAAGTTAAGAACAAAGACACCATCTCTTCTATTGCGAGTAAATATAAAATAGAAGCTGATAAGATTATTGAATACAACAAATTAGCTTCAGCTGATGATATTACAGTTAATCAAATATTGATAATCCCCGGTGGTCAAGCTCCTGAAGCTGTAAAAATCATCTCTCCGAGCAATACAATTGACAAATACTTTAGTGGCTCTCCTCCGCCTCCTGCACGCGTAGTATCCTCCGAAAAAATGCTCTGGCCCACCCCTAGCCATAAAATTAACCAATACTATACTTGGCGTCACCATGGTGTCGACATTGACGGAGATTACTCCTCACCAATTTATGCGGCTGAATCCGGTACGATTGCAAATGTTGGCTGGGGAACCGGCTATGGTCTGCATGTGATTATCAACCATGGCGGAGGCAAAAAAACAGTCTATGCTCATTTAAGCAAATCATATGTTAATGCCGGCCAGACTGTTTCTACAGGCGATACCCTAGGTATGATGGGCTGTACCGGCTGGTGTACAGGTACGCACTTACACTTTGAGGTACAAATAAATGGTAGCAAAGTGAATCCGTTGTCGTATCTATAGTTCCAAAATTAATTATCTAATGCGATCTATCGTTTGGATCATTTTTTTTATTATCCCAAATTTCAAAATCCGAATTTCGAAGGAATATCTAATCATTAAAACAAGAATGTCTAAACTACTCTCCTTCCACAGACATACTTTGAATTTTGAACATTTATATATTGGGATTTCCTTCGACATTCAACCCGCCTACTTTGTCTGGCATGGCGGGCAAGTATTAGTATTTCGACATAATAAAAAGACCCCCCACTACTAGGTTGGAGGGTAGGAATGATCAAACTCACGATAAGTATAATCATCCGCATTGAGTGGATCACCGCCATTATGGCTAGTGATAACCAATAGATTCAAGGCGGGGAGCACACCGGTCTGAAGAAAGTGTGCCTGGTTGGGCAGTACCAGATAGCTGCAATCCGTAGCATCCACTACCGCACCTTCATCATTTTGACCTCTTTGGCACGAGCCAGCCAGATTAATGACCCACTCGGTTTTGCTCCGGTGAGTATGCCAGGAAGTGCGACTGTTTGGTGGTAGCCATTGAACCAGCAAACCATTCATTTGCCCCACGCCTTGAGCCAGATAAACCGCCCCCGATCCATCTGAACGAGTTGGGGGGTTACTACCATTGAACACTTCAAATCCCTTGAGAGCCAGAAAGACGGTCCCATCAGCCAGCTTGACTGACAAGAACTGATAGCCAGTCGAGGCTAAGTCTGCGAATGGATTCTGATAACCTCGAGTAACTACCGACAAAAGGCTCGCCCCCCCTAGACCTTGGTCGATGAATGAGCGAAACCGCCCAAATCGTCCATCTGGAAAGTATGCACAAATGTCCTCCGTCCCGAATATATTCCGTGTTTCATCCACGTAAACCTCCTATGTTGCAGACCAATACGATGATTGTTTATTCTAAAGAACTCGTGGAATGATGTTAACTCAATGTATCGTTTTTGTAAAGTATAAAAAAGCCAGCCTATCTGTAAGCTGGCTTTCTGATATATTAACTAATCCAATAAACCATTCTCTTCACCTGATACCACCTCAACAGTCTCTGGCATTGATCCCTTAAAATAGGCATAGCCATCGTGATATTCAAGCGTATCAATAGAGAAGCTTTCGATACTCGCTATCCTGTCATTAATAATCTCTTCGGCAATCTCCTCTATCTGGTCGTAATAATTGCTGGGTATAGGTAATCGGCCAACTTTAGCGCTCTGTAAATCAATGTCCACTGACTTAGCACCGGTTTTAGTCACACCTACTCTAACATAGACTGGGGCATTGATACGCGTTTTTACAAAAGTAGATATTTCCATCCCTCCCTCAATGTATTTAACCTGCAGATCCCGGACATGGGGTGCGTTTTGTGTGTAATGCTGTAAGAACGAGGTTAGCTCTTCGGACGTATTTTCACCGTCAATCGGCACCTCTCCCGTGAATATCTTTTTAGCCACACCGGAATATTCAGTCGCACTACCCTGTAAATCCATTGGGTTGTTTACCATAGCACTAGCTAGAGCCTCTTCACTTACTTCAACACCAAGGTCAATCGGTTCATTGGTGCCCATTAAGTTTGTCAGCAATGGAATGTTATAAATACCAGTCCATCCAAAAAATAGTACAATTAGAATAACAATGACTAAAAGTATCCAAAGCCCGATATGACGTTTCTTCTTTTCAGATTTTTCTTCGGGAATAGATGATGGATCCATAGTTTTTTTATCATAAATAATTATAATCTAACAGTATCACGATTTTTGTACATTTACAAAGGTATAATATCACTATTCTCCTTGAGAAGTAATGGTAATATAGACAGCTTGAGATTTCCACATACTCGTATATATGTCATATTGACCAAAATGCTTATGCGTGTTAGCATCATAAATGCGCTCGGCATTGCGCATGTTTTTTCCAGTTGCTTCCTGGTCTTCGAAACAAAGGAGGTAACCAAATTGGAAGTCTGACAGTGGTCACTGATAGATCCGGTTCCAGTCTATCAGGCCAACCCGCTTAGCTCCCGCATTCAATCCTCGCGGAACGAAGCAATCCTTCTGGACCTTTTCCAAGGAGGTATCGGTGAAAAACTCTGGACGGGCCCGGACTCGGGCCCCCACGACTTCCTACGTACATTCCCCGGTGACCACCACCAACACCGGCAACCTCGAGGCCACAAGCGATAAGTAGCGTATATGACGCGAACTCGCCACGCCTGGTTGCTGGCTTCGGCGTTTCGTTTTCACTCTAACGGGTGTCAGCGAAACGCCTCTTTTTATTTACATAGAACCAATCCTTAAAGCAACTTTATGCTAATAAATAAACGAATAAGCAATATCTTTAGTCACCGTAAATAATCCCGCGTAGTCGACTCAATTAACCCATGGCATTACTTAGCATGGACGAAGCGGGGTTTTTGTTTTTTTTATTCAGAGGCCTGGCTCCTTTGGAGATGCCGGATCGCGGTCCGGCATGACAGTCTGTATATTGACACCCACCCCACAATCGATTAATATACACCCGTGTTCTTTATCAAGTCATAGGCAATAAATACAGGAGGTGGCCGTGGCAGGTATAGTGGTTTTAACGAAAGATGGACGACACCCTAGAGATGGCGGAGTGCGCCAAGGCTATATCGCAGGTGATATCGTTTTCCCGTTCTGGCAACACGGGACCATTCCACTCGCAGTGTTCCAGCAGATGATGAATCCTCGTATCCACCTGCCTACCTTTGGCTCGTATCCGCAGGCACGCTGGCATCACAACAAATGTCCCAGCTGCTTCCTCGGAAATAACCCAACCGTAAAGGTTGAATGCCGTGACAAGGCCAGACAAATGGGCAAGTGCCAAGGCTGTGGCACAATAATGCGGCCATATGCCAGCTAGATCACACTTCTCCAATCTTTGGGCCACCTTTCACTAGGCTGGTCCTTTTTCTTTGCAAAGAGACAACACGCCTCATAGCGCACCCCTCTGTGGGTGCGCGTCATGAATAAATTATGGATCTTTAAAACGGATAGCTTTAGCTTTCCATTACCATGCTACATATTGTTGTCGTTTTATATCCTTCTAACCAAACGTAAAAGCATATAGCTCAACCCCACCATCAGGAAATTCCAAAGTGAGCTCATGTATACCTGAAGAATTTGACTGGATTATAGAGTAAAGCCTATCCGTATCAACAATTACCTGCCCATCTTTAAGATCATCACCTAAATCTTTTTCAGATACCGTAGCTCCATCTAGACTAACACTGACTGTAGCCTTTTTCTCTAGTGGTCGCATGACCAGAAAAACATTTTTTGCCTCATAGTTGAGAATCAGTTTGGATTTTTCCCCTGGTATGGCATGCTGTCTAGCTATCTTCCAGTCACCCTCATAAGAAAAGTGATGTTGCGGTAAGGAGTTGGGCGAGCTATAGGTAATGACTTGGTCTTTTACTAATTTTTCAGGTGATGCTAAATAATCAATCCGCCAATAGCCAAAATATAGCTCCGGGGTCAACGCACTGATAGAATAGGTGGCATTATTGATCGAATCATTAACCTCCTGACCGGCCTCGTCCAATAGTTTCTGAATCCATTTTTCAGACTCATCATACTTACCCTCACCAAAATGCGTATAGCGTATTCGACCATCTTTATCTATCAAATATTTTGCCGGCCAATAGTGATTGTCATAGGCTCTCCAGGTACGAAAATCATTGTCTTGCATTACCGGATAAGTTAATCCAAAATCTTCAATAGCTTTCTGAACATTAGCTGATTTCTTTTCAAATTCAAATTCCGGCGCATGCACACCTATAATGACCAGTCCTTTGTCTGAATATTTTTCCTGCCAACTTTGTACATAAGGAAGTGTTCTTATACAGTTTATGCAGGTATAGGTCCAGAAATCTACCAAAACGACCTTTCCTTTAAGCTCTGATATTGTCAGCGGATCTGAATTTAACCAACTGCCACCTAGTATTAAGTCAGGGGCTATTAATTTTTCGCTATCTATAAACTCGTCCATTGGTTGGCCCATGTTTTCATCATTAATTGTTTGTTCATCAACTTTTTCTAGCTCCTGGCGGACTGTTTCATTGTCCTCTATCTCGGTTAAACCGGTACCATAACTAGGAAACTTATCCAAAATATATGTCTGGAACGATCGGTCAATGTTGTAAAATATACCAATCGATGTAAGTATCATCAGGACGCCAAATACTTTTTTTATTATGGCAGTATTGCGCAATAACCACGGTACGCGCTGTAATAATTGCCGACCACCGAATATTATTGCCAACATCGGCAGACCAGTACCTATCGAGTACGCTAAAGTAATCAGAAATGCTGTTCCGGTGACACTGCCGGTCAGAGCTAATGAGATCACAGATGCTAAAATTGGTCCGACACAAGGAGTCCAGATCAAGCCCAGACTGATGCCAACTAATACCCCTCCTTTGAATCCGCTTCGTCTTTTTGGCTGAGGTGCTTTACTGGATAAACTGGTAAATGATTTTTCCAGTAGTACTTGTGTTTGGGGTAATAGCATACTGACACCAAATCCCAGTAAAACTATAATCGCAAAATTACGCAGAAAATCAGCTGACAAGCCTGTCACTTTAACTATTGAGGTCAGAAATAATGTGAAGAATGTAAAACTGGCAATAAACCCAAAGACAACACCAAAGGGCCGTCTTTTACTACCAGCTGTAGAGCTAGATAGAATGATTGGTAGAAGGGGAAGTATGCAGGGCGATAGTATTGTAACCACCCCGGCAATAAACGCAAATCCGGATAATACAAACATATTGGATTATTTAATATTTGAAGTAAGCTCATCAATGCCTCCACCATTCCACTTGGTAATCTCATCTCCACTTTCGTCAATCTGAACAAATGTATGTTGGTAGGTAATGCCGTACTTTTTCTTGAGCTCGGTTTGAGAATCATAATCCGTTTTAACAAGCACAGCGTCATTAGGAATGCCATCTAGGTTTTCATTGAACTCAATATTAGCCGCTATGCAAGTTGGGCACCAGCCGGCATGGAAGAATAAAACCTGTTTCTTGCTTTTTGTCTGGGCTACAGCTGATTCTGAATAGTCAATATATCGCCCTGCTGAATTATCCTCAGCCATTACGGCATTGCTGTTTTCGTTGATGTTGCTTTCATTGTTATTTACTGAGTTCACATTCACACTAGTGTTCGCTGTATTGCTGTTGTCGTTATTTATTGTCTCTGATGTATTTGATGATGCTACCCACACTAGCCCGCCAGCGACCAATATGACGATAATTACCATTACTGTTTTATTACTCATATATCCTCCATATGAATTATTAGTAGTATAGTCATTATTGAATACTGTCAGACAATGTCAAGCAATAACTGCATAAACTTTCATACGGTTTCATAATGCTTATTTAACACTCTTCCCTCACATCATCCACCTCTATAATCGACTGTATACCCGAATCATAGTAACAAGCACTTGAGTATTTATACTCCGATCTATCTTTGACTAACTCACACTTTTTGTTAAAAGGATTTGAATGTATATATTCCATAAATCTAAATACTGATCTTTCGTCAACTATACTTCTTACTAATGCATCATACCAGAAGCAATGGCTACGATCGTTCTTTGAATAATAAGCAAACTCTTTAAAATACTTTAATAATCCCCAATCTTTTTCATTTCGCATTTGAGCAAGAAGTGCGTGTCCTGTATAGGAATGAAGTTTTTGTGCAATTTCATTAATTGTTGATCCATCTATAGCTTTCAGTAAAATGTGGATGTGGTTTGGCATGAGTACAAACGAATATAATTTCATATATCTTTTTTCACGAAGATACTTCAAACTATCGATAACTATTGTTGCGTAATTATCTCGATCAAATATAATACGATGACCACTGATGGTGGATGTCAAGAAATAAAAATGGTCTTTGTTGTAATAAATCTTGTTTTTCATATATTTAGAGTCTACGGCGGGGACGCCTACGAATGGGATAAAAAGAGGAATGCTATTTCTTAATATAATATATTATTAATTTACATGAAGGCGTCCCCGCCAATCATCCATAATCAATCAACCGCTCGATATTGAAGCGCCTCAGCAATATGTCGTGATTTAATACTCTCACTCCCCTCCAGGTCCGCGATTGTACGACTCACTTTCAAGATCCTGGTATAGGAACGGGCAGATAATTGATGTAGACTCATGGCCTTGTGTAAGATTTCTTGACTAACTGTATCAATCTGACAGAACATTTTAATGCCTCTTGAATCCATCTCTGTATTTGTAAATATTTTTGCGTTCTTAAATCTTTTTAACTGTACTTGGCGTGCTTGAACTACCCTTTCTCGTATGCTGTCAGACTTCTCAGCAGGTGAAATAGAGGTTAGCTCTTCGAACTTTACTCGAGACACTCTCAAATGCAGATCAATCCGATCAAGTAACGGTCCGGAGATCTTTTTATTGTATTTAGAAATCTGCCAAGGGGTACAGGAACATTCTTTGTCCCGATCGCCATAGTATCCACAGGGACAGGGATTTTGGGCTGCCATGAGAATAAACTTTGCCGGGAATTTCAAGCTACCCTGTACCCGGGTGACAAATATCACACCTTCTTCAAGAGGTTGGCGTAAACTTTCCAGAACCGAACGGGGAAACTCCGGTAATTCATCTAGGAAGAGAACCCCCCTATGAGCTAATGAGATTTCACCAGGGCGGGGTATCCGGCCACCGCCGATTAGCGAAGCAGCTGAAGCAGTATGATGAGGTGACCTGAATGGTCTTTGCCGTAAAAGTGGCTGGTCTGTCTGTATTAATCCGGCAACGCTGTAGATCCGCGTAACATCAAGAGCTTCTTCCAGCTCCATCTCAGGTAAAATGGACACCAAAGCTTTGGTCAATAATGTTTTACCAGAGCCTGGTGGACCTGATAGTAGTGCATTGTGGCCACCAGCTGCAACAATTGTTAGTGCTCTTTTGGCTTGTTCTTGTCCCTTTACCTGACTAAAATCCACGGAGAATACAGGTGCCTGATAAACTGATGGACCGGCCTTGTATTGACTGATTTTACCAGCACCAATCAAATGATTGATTAATTGGTTAAGGTTTTCTACAGGGTAGATTTTTACGTCTTTAATAATCGAAGCTTCGGTAGCATTACTAGACGGAAGAAAGATTCTTTGCCAGCCCTTTTTCTGGCACTCCAGCATCACAGAGAGGATACCATTTACCGGTCGTAGTCTTCCTTCAAGAGATAGTTCACCTATAAACAATGAACGTGGCGGTATTATAGGTATCTGACTCGAGGCGGCCAGAATGCTGACAGCCATTGGCAAATCAAAAGCCGGCCCTTCTTTTTTTATATCGGCTGGAGCCAGGTTAACTGTTACCCGAGTTGAAGGATAGCGCAGTAAACTATTTCTAATTGCTGATCGTACTCTTTCGCGTGCTTCCTGTACTGCAATATCAGGTAAACCAACAATTAGGAATTTGGGTAAACCCGAAGCAATATCCGCCTCAACTTCAATCAATTGGGCATCGAGACCGACCACTCCGGCTGAATATACTTTTGCAGGCATAAGAAAAACAGGCCACAAATCTCGCCTGCTATTATTAGCCTAACTCAATACTAATTTTTTGTAAAGTCATTCTTTTCAGGCTTATGCAGTCCCAACAAAACAATGATCAATCCAACAACTATCATTACATCAGCTAGGTTAAACAGTGACCAATCAAATAACTTTATATAATCAATCACATGACCAAAAAATATTCTGTCTAACAAATTATTAGTAGCTCCCGCAACAATAAAGCTGATGCCCCAAGCTTGCATTGCATATTCTTTATTCCATACATGAACTAGCCAACCGGCTAGTCCTAAAATGATTATTACCGACGTAACAATAATGATCGTTTTGTTCATCTGTATCCCAAAGCCTATTCCCTGATTTGGATAATATCCAAAAGCAAAACACTTATTTATTATGACGTTGGTGTTGACATTTAGTTGTGATATAAGCTTACCCAACCGATCAGAGAAAAATAAAACAGCACAAGCTGAAATAAGTAATACGGGATAACGAAATGGATTTAACATAATAATCTCCTACAACAAGTATATAATTTCTACAACGAATTACAACAAAAAGAAAAGGGCGTAGTTCAAGCCCTAAACGATTAGTAAATGGCTAGCTACGCCCAAAGCATTAAATAAGCCGAGTCCGGCTATACGAGCACCCAATTTAACTTTTTTCAAATGAGGTATTCGTATAGCCAGCGCAAGGCATTCCGTTCAATGCTCTTACACACATTATATCCGACTATCAAATGTGCAGCTCTTCACACCGTTCTTACGGTATTTCACTTTAACCGAAGTCGCAGAAAAACACCTTTTTGTTTTTGTTTTCCCCTGTTTTGGGGGAATTTGTTTTGGTTTTCAGCCCGTCGGAAGGGCAGTTATTTCGAACAGTATGAAAATCCAATTCCGCGCTACGTGGAAGTGGTATTTCACACCATTCCGGCATGAAGTATTTGGGTTGTCAATGATTCTATTAGGAGTATAGCAAAGAAAAAGCATCTTGTCAAGAGCAGTATTTTGTCATCTTTTTGTATAGTCTTAGCCAAGAAACGTGAAATCCAGCCAAATACAAAAAGGTGGACTGCTTGTTAGTATGGTTATGGCTTATCCACATGAAGATAATTAGAATTCCAGACAATAATTTAACAAAATCTTATTATCTGTGATTCCGTCTCCTATATAGAGATGTGAAATGTTATGCCCGAGCGAATTTAGTGACTCAATCTGCTTATTATCCAGAACGATTAGACGACTGCCTTTTATTTCTTCCAGACACTTGGGTGTGGCTTCAGTATCTATAGCCGATTGCTGGATTATAGAATCAACCAACTCTGTAGAGTTCGAAAAGATTATCCGCTTATCCAGCTGACCAAAAACTATGACCATCTCGGATTTCGGTAAATCAATTCGCCAAAGATTATCAATCGTTTGATCTTCATATTGATACTGTGTCGTCTCACCTGCTTGGGGATTTGGCAGTAGCTCAACTACACTACTACCGTCGGATAATATCTTTTCTAAGCGACTGGGATACATAGTTCCCAGTACTTGTCTTAGGACTGCTTCTAAATTATTTTGTGTCTCCGTCAATTGTTCCAACTCGTCTGGGATAAAGGAAATAACAAATGGTTTACTCATATCATCTGGCTGATCCGTTGGAGCAACATATATATCGGTCTGAATGTCAAGAAGAGGCAAGATGTTTTTTTCCCAATCAAAGCCCAGCGCCTGATTTACAAAGTCTGGCCAGTCAAAGTTCAGTTCGTCGGGAAAAGCTAGTTGAAACATCTGCAGATTATCAATGAACTCACCGGGATTTGTATTTAGCCAAGCCAGATTCAAATCATCCGGCATGTACCTGCTTGACTGTCTGTAAATGTTTGGCAAGTCACCGGCAGTTAATCTTTCTAGCAAGGTCGGTGCATAATTACTGATCGTTCCAAAAAGCATTCCATCCTTTGTGTCCAGGTCAAAATATGTTTCAGTGAATTCATTCAGACTTTGTGAACCTATCTCAGTGATAGAATCAAGAATATTATATGTACCAACCAATTGTTTTGGGTTAGCTATCCCATAGATAAAATGAGCACCGGGATTATATACTTTGATTCGCGCTTCGATCGACTCTGTCTTTTTCTTATCAACGGAAATAACTTCTTTAATTACATCAGTTGTGCTGGCAATTATATAAACTTTTTTATTCACCCGAGCCCAACTAAGGTTGATAGAACTATCTGCGGTCTGTGTAACTATCTTGGTACTTTCAAACTCCTCACTCTTTATTTCATCCTTAAACGAATCAGCCATAAACTCACGAAACTGCTCCTCTGATTTTACTCTGACCAATAAGCCATAGCCTTCGGTTAACTTGAAAAACGCCAATTCATTGTTAAGATTAGATGCAAAAACAGTCAGGTTAATCCCTCCGGGCATCAGCCTTTTTAGCTCCTGCTCACCATTTAGGACAAACTTAGTCAGCTCCTCGTTAGCAACAGATTCACTATCTTTTGGTATCCTGCTTATATCAGCGTGTATATACAACTGTGACTGGCTGGGTATTAAACGATCAAATGCCCCCTGACCATTAAATGGATTATTTTTTTCAATAACAACAGTAAGGACTATAATTATCACAATAACAAAAAACCCCCCAATTAGCGCGATTACCGCCTGTTTATCAATTCCTTTCTTTGATTCTAGTGACCACATCTTTTTTTATTTGTTCAATAACTTTTTTTATCACACCTGGCTTATCTATCTTAGTTGTGTCCAGATAAAAATCATAATTTTTTGGATCAAATACATCTATATTGTAGTACTTCCGGTAACGTATTTGACTGCTTTTAATACGTCTGGCTACGCTTTTTATCACATCGTCAACGCTGTTTAATTGCTGAGCTTCGTTTCTTTTATCTGCGTTCTTTTGCAGGTCGCCCCAGATGCGCTTGGCCCCTTCTTCCGGCTCCACATCCAGGTATATCTTATATGATTGAGGAATGAAGTGAAATGAGGTTCGGCCTTCTATAACGAAATCATCTTTGGTCTGACCGAGCTTTATCTGATAGTCATCTATTTCTTTGTCTGTAACGGAGTCTGTCTCACCTTCTATCAGCCCTTCAACTAATGTTAAGCCTTTCTCACGAGCCTTCTCGCGCCAAAGTCTGCCCATGTAATATCGTTCCAGTCCAAACTCTTTAGCAATCGCCTTAGCAACTGAGCTTTTTCCTGAGCCCGGCTTACCTGATATGGATATGATCATACTGTTACTCTAACAAATAATCCTATTAGAGTAAATAAAAAGTCGGACCTATTTAAGATCGATATTTTCCCGAACTAAACTTATCATATATTCGAAATATATTGTTTCAAGGTCGCCAAATTACTTTCACATGCAATGTAATACTATGTTATAGAGACTGTAGCGGATAGTCTCGAATATTTGCCATTTGTACTAAAGAATTTTTCAATGTACAAAGCATATGCAAGCTTAGATTGGATGGATATTCTAAGTTTGTCTCTTTGGGCTTCGCGCCCTCTATGCCTTTATTAAACTTGAATATCATCGACCTTAAATTCTTGTAATAACTTCTTGGTAACAATACCTGATTTTTTACAATGCGGAGTCCAACAAGTATTTTCCCTTCTTTTGGTAAGATCATTTCTATTTTAGCTTTTTTAATAAAGAAGCCTTCATCCATAATAATTTTCTCTATCGTATTCCTGGCTTTTTTAATTCCTGTTCCGCCAGATATTGCTAAATCATCAGCATATCTTGAATAGACCCAATTATTTTTTTCACACATTCTAGCCAGTCGACTATCTATTCTTGTAGCAACCATTGTGGCAAGTGCTGGACTAGTCGGTGCTCCTTGTGGAAGAAAATTTCTAACAAATTTTTTTTTCTTCCTTGAGGAAAGCCGCTATATGTACATAACTTTGTTATAGAGTTTGCAACTATCTCACTCATGCCATGCTTCATTAATATTTTTTTTAACATTCTACCTGTAATGCTAGGAAAAAAATCCTCGATATCAAATACATATACCATCGGCCGACCAATGTGACTCATTGCATGGTGAACATGTGAATGCCCAGACTGAGAGTGAATATAACTAGGGAGCTTTAAAAAGTTTGAGATATTTCTATTTATCTTTTTCTGTGTAGTTTTTAACTCAGGGCTAGGAATATGCAAGATTCTATCCGATCCATCTTTCTTCTTTTCAACTTTTAACCTATAAAGGTTCTGACGAACCTTAATTAACTCTCGTATTACAGAAACGGGAGTCTTTATTAAATTAGACAACTGTGATAAATGATTTATTTTTAACATATATTATTCTCGTCTGTTTGTATAAGACGAGTTAATTTGTAAGGAATTCTTAGAACACTCATTATCACTCTTGCTATTACAGCACTTAATACCTTCAACACTGGGTTTTCTCTCAATTTTGGCCTTTTGGATTTTCTGTTGTACTTGATTAACAGTGTAGTAGTGGTACGGTGTTGTTCTATCTTTATCCACCTATTATTTTCCATTTTATCACCCCCTTTAATTTGTTAATGATCTTTTAGGAATAAGAAACGAATCCTTAAAAGACAGCATACTAAAACTACTGCCTTACTGGATAACAGGTATTGCGTAAAGTATACAACTATGATTCTACTTCTATTTGGTAAAGAAGATAACATAATTGATGACATGGTTTTAATTAACAACTACAGAGAAGTAACTTCACATCAATCTCCTGCCCCAGAAAAATGACCCCTTTCGGGGACGCGGATACCGCGCGAAATGAGGAGGTGAATATTTAATAGGTTCAATGATCATTGATGACGCAACGTCACCACCATATTGTATGGCATTCCTTATTTTATGATATTTTTATAATAAGGTCAAGTAGATCACAAAACCGGGTCTCAACGACCCGGCTCTGTTATATATCTAATTATCTGCTTCGTGATCCTCTATCATTACGGTATCCACCGCCACCGCCACGATGACTATTGAACGGTCGGCGTTCGCGCTGTTGCTGTTTGCGTCTTTCCCGGTCTTCATCGCTTTCGGTTAAGGCTCGGTGAGAGAGACTTATTCGATCGCGCTCTGCATCAACTGCGACCACTTTTACTTTGAGTGGATCACCGACTTTGACTACGTCTTCGATTTTTTCAACCCTTTTGGCTGACAGTTCAGAGATATGAACCATGCCGTCCTTGCCCGGTAGAACTTCGACGATGGCGCCAATTTCCTTGCCGGTATTTCGATCAGTCATGATCTGTGTAACCGTTCCATCAAATTCTTCGCCAACCTTTAGCTCACGAGTTAAATCTTTAATTGTGGTTATAGCTCGTTCGGCCATTTCAGAGCTGTGTGAAGTAACCATGACCAGACCATCATCTTCTATATCAATCTTGGTCACATCTTTTCCACCACAGTTATCGATGATTCCATTAATCGTCTCACCACCCTTACCAATAACATTTCGGATCTTATCAGGATCAATCCTTAGCGTAGTTATTCTTGGTGCATACTGTGAAAGCTCGGCTCTTGGCTCTTTTATAGCTGTGGTTATCACATCAAGGATTTGCTCTCGAGCTATTTTAGCACGCTCCAGTGTCTCGGCACATTGTTCGTTGGTCAAACCATCGTTTTTTACATCAAGCTGTATCGCGGTAATCCCGTCTTTTGTTCCGGCCACTTTGAAATCCATATCTCCCACGTGGTCTTCCAGTCCCTGTATATCTGTTAGAATCTTATATTCACCTGATTTTGAGTCTGACATCATACCGATTGAAATGCCAGCCACCGGTTTGCTGATGGGTACGCCTGCATCCATCAAGGCAAGAGTCGATCCGCAAGTAGAAGCCATTGAGCTTGATCCATTTGACGAAAGCACTTCTGAAACAACTCTAATGGTATATGGAAAGTCTTCTTGGTTTGGCAGAACGGGCACAAGAGCCTTCTCTGCCAGAGCCCCGTGACCAATATCCCGACGGCTAGGACCACGCAATGGCGCAGTTTCACCGACCGAAAAAGCCGGAAAGTTATAATGATGCATGTAGCGTTTTTTGCCACTCTCTTCCATCGTGTCGAGTAGCTGCTCATCACCTGGTGAACCAAGGGTAACAATTGAAAGAACCTGGGTTTCACCCCGATTAAACAGGCCTGTTCCGTGGGTCCGAGGAAGAACACTTACTTCAGATTCAAGCGGTCTAAGTTCATCGATGGCACGACCATCAACTCGCTTTCCCGTCTCAAGAACCACTTTTCGGACTGCTGTTTCTAGTAACCTGTCTACTATGCGAGGCGCTTGAACACGCATCTCTTTAGTTACTTCGTTGTCATCTTTGAGCTTGACTTCAAGATCATCCATTAACTGTTTGGTTTTTTCTTCACGTTCGGCCTTGTCTTTAATCTTTATGATATCAACGATGCGCTCCTGACTATACTCCATAACCTTATTATTAATCAAGACATCGGCTGACTCAACTATAGTGCTTGCGGGAACAATCTTCTTTTTTCCCAGATTGGATTGTACTTCTGCAATTAACTCAACAATTTTCTTAATATGTTTCTGGCTATACTTCAAAGCTTCTACCATAGTCTTTTCCGAAACTTCCTGGCCACCGGCCTCAAGCATGACTATTTTGCCATCATTCTCTACTACAAATAAATCCAGTGCTGATTTCTCCCGTGCTTCATATGAGGGATTGAGAACCCATTCATCGTTGATCTGACCAACACGCACACCGGCGACCGGGCCATTCCAGGGAATATCCGAAATCATTAAAGCGCAAGAGGCAGCTACAAGAGCTGGAACGTCTGGATCGTTTTCCTGATCAACTGAAAAAACTGTAATGACAACTTGAACATCATTACGAATGACTGGATCGAAAAATGGTCTGATAGAGCGGTCAACCAGCCGCGAGGTCAATACCGCTTCATCGGTTGGTCGTCCCTCGCGTTTGATAAAGCGCGAACCCTTGATCTTACCGGCTGCATAGAGCCGTTCTTCATAATCCACCATCAATGGGAAGTAATCAATTCCTTCTCGGATGGAATCACTAAGCACCGCAGTAGCAAGTACAACGGTGTCACCGTAGCGGACAGTACAAGCGCCATCAGCTTGGCCGGCAAATTTACCGACTTCAACTGTCATCTTGCGACCGCCAATATCGGTCTCAAATTTTTGAACTGACATGTCAGTTACCCCTTTAAACACCTGCCCCACGGACTCCAGACTTTCAGTATAGTTTCATAAAAGCCTGTTGGTCCGGGGACCAGGATGATATTAATTAGTAATTTACGTAATGTTTGGTTTTTGAATTTTGTCTGTTCTGCGCCGTGGTCGTGTAACTCTTTGAATCGGGTTTACCAGCCGCTTTAGGTTAAAAGCTTTTTTGCTGCCACGGATTAAATATTTATTTTCATCAAGGCATAAATCAATAAAATCATCAGCCGCTTCGATAAGCTTCGAGGATGAGGACTTCTGATAAGCAATCACCTCAACCTGCTGGCCGGAAAACTTCAAATACTCCACCAGAGGAATATAGTCACCATCACCACTGACTAAAACCACCACGTCAAGCTTGTCTGATAGCCTTATGGCATCAATTGTAATGCCCACGTCCCAGTCTCCTTTTTTCTGACCACCGAAAAAAATCTGTAAATCTTTCATGCGTAGTTCAAACCCTTGCTTGCTCAAGGCATCAAAAAAACTTTGCTCTTCCGGGGCCTCAGCTCTGACAACATAGGCAAACGCGCGAATTAATTTTCGTCCGGCAATAGCTGTATTTAATATTTCACCGAAGTTAACTTTTGAATTATAGATATTCTTAGCTGAATAGTACAAGTTCTGGACATCAACGAATACACCGACTCGTTGGTCCGAATGTTTTATCATCTTTTTAGTTTAAGTTTTTTAATTAAAGATAAGTAGCTCTCTTCGTTTTCCTTTTCCAAATATTTTAAAAGACGTCGGCGCTGACCGACCTTGCGTAGAAGTCCCCGACGGGACGAAAAATCTTTTTTATGCTGCTGAAGATGTTCAGTCAGCTCGTTGACCTCTTCTGATAAGATAGCGATTTGAACCTCGGAAGAACCCGTATCATGCGCATGTGTTTTAAATTTTTTAATCAGTTCTTCCTTTTTCTTTTTCTCAATAGCCATGCTTGTTTCCTCTTGTCCGCGAATCCCGAGAAATGTCCTGAAAATGGCCTGTCAGACGAAGCTTTGAGCTTGTCGAACGAGCGTAAGCTGGCATAACCAAGGATTCGTAGAATTAAAATTTAACTGAACATAAAATATCACGTATTATTGTTGTTGTCAAGAAAAACCCCATCACACAATTGTATAACGGGGGTAGTGGGTAATTGAGGATTATGACCAATTAAAGACATAGACTACGTCTGGATTAGCACCAAACCAATCATAAACTGATTGTTCGCCATCAAGACCCTCTTCGCAATCATCATCACAATCAATCCAAGGGGCCCTATGGTCTATGCCAACCGCCACCATACACTTAACGCCGTGAACTTCTTGTTCTGCGAAGAACTCTGTGACAAACCTCTGAACCCCTACTGGTGCTCTTTATAAGCTGGTCAACTCTAACAGCATAAAATGTAATCATATCACTCATCGAAACCTCCTATGTGGAATGAGCTCTGCGTTGCCAAAAAAACCCATGGGACAACAGGGCATTTTATTACAGACATTAATATTTATCAAGGGCCGTTATTAGATAATAAATCTCAGAAGGTGAATATGAACATTATACTAATAAATAGCATGTTATGGCATAAAAAGGCCTAATTTTAAACACGTTAGTATGATATGCAATAAATATTATTCCTCAGAGCACTGCCCAAAATCCTCAACACAGTTAGAGTAGAGTGGATGTTCTTGATAACAGATACAACGATCACTGCCTCCTCCACAGTCTTGGCAGCGCGTGAACTGTTCACAGTTATGCGCATATACTGGCTCGCACTCTCCATAATTACACTCATAGTCAGTGCAAGCATAATAGGGTGAGCTTTGGCAATCATTGTATGATGGAAGACAAGCCTCACTGGCTTCACACAATCCGTTTCCGCAGGTTTCCGGAATTTCATACTCTTTGACTTCTATATTGTCGCACCATATGGTTCCCTCTCCTAACGGGTCACCTGTTTCGTGTGGCGTATTATAGCAAAGTACTCTTAAAAACTCTGCGTTTGGATTATCTGCCGTGACAGTGAAATCTATCTTTGTCCAGGTTTGAGATTCACGGCTCTTTCTTTTTTGCCATTTGTCTGATGTGAGCTTCAGTCCGCAGTTATATTGAATATCATGGTCTGCATTTCTGCACTCGGTTATTATGGTTGCAAAGCACTCGTCATCTGCAGTACAAACTTGGTCTGTTTTTACGTATCCGCTGACTCTGTATGTTTTTCCGTTTTCTACCGGAATGTCCTGGAATGAATAGGCATTGGCTGTATTTTGGGTGTCTCTTTCTATTTTGACTGAATACTGTCCATCGTGTATTTCACTGTCATCGATTACTCCAGGGAAAGTTGTGTTAGAGTACCACCCATCCGGTAAGCTGTCTCCAGTTGTTGCATTGTCAGTATCCCAATCTGGAAAGTAATCAAATCCATAATCAACTTCGAAAGAATTATTGAGTGCGACTTCATTGTTCTCGGAGTTACAGGTATTGTATTCAACGTTTGAGCAGCGGAGCGTTGTATTAAATTGGTTTCCGTATCCTATAACGCTGTTATCTTCTGGGTAGCAGACTAGGTCATTGGTAACGTTATTACAGGATGTATTGCCATTGAGCGTGCTACCTTGGCAGTCTCCGAATAAGTAGATGGTTGAATAATTACCCAGTGTGTTTTCAGTGATGGTGTTATCCGGACTGTAATTAATTTTTATGTTTGTATTACTTTGTAGAGTGTTGGCTGTGATAGTATTGCTGGGACTATTCGTGGCATTTATACCCAAGTAACCGTTCCCGTCAAGGGTGTTGTTTATTATTGTATTGCCAGAACTGTACAAGAGTTGTATTTGGGTATAGAAGCCGCTTATTTCGCAGTTTTCAATTGTGGCACTCTCCGTGTGATCAAGCAGAAAGCCTGCATCTGATCCGGGGCTGGTTATTGAATTGTTATTGCAGTTGAATGTTACATTGTCACCCAAAATAATTGCCGTGTTTGTAACTATATCTTCCTGCAATTCTACACATCCATGGTCAATTTTTAATTCTTCCGGATGATTATCAACATAATCTTGATCCATCGATAAACACACATTTTCACATCTCAAATTTTCTATAAAGGGACAATTTTCCATTATATGAAATTTATTCTGTTCTCCATAATTGACAGTCGGGTTTTCCCAACAATCAATATCGGTATCATTATAGCAAGCTTCATTGGAAGCAATATTATTAAACTCAGAATCATAACTTAAAAATATTGCACCTGGGTCACTAGCACCAACAATTTTATTACCTATTAGATCATTATTGTCAGAATCATGGAGTAAAATACCGCCATCTCTGGAGCTTATTGTATTCATATTAATCAAAGAGTCAGAAGTCCCGATTAACCATATGCCATTGTCATAATTCTTTATAGTACAGTTTATTATGGATATGTTGTTATAGTGCTGCTCTGCGGGATATTGTGTTCCAACCTTAATCCCCGTTCCAGAATTTTCTCCACCGATAATCGAATGACCATTGCAGTCTAAAGTAATGTCACTGCTACCAATTTTCAATCCGCTGGAATTACTGGAACAATCTAGATCTTCAGTTAAGACAGTGTCTCCCGTTATTAATCCACCACAATAAACACCCGGGTCAGGAAGCGGTGTCATAAATTCCGGTAATTCTTCGTTATCAGTATTCCCTAAATCTTCTCCAGCATTTTTCAGATATTCATAATCACAGGTTTGGTCCCAAGCCTGGGAAAAGATTTCGTAATCTTCCAAATCATCCGTTTGGCAATTTCCATTAAAATCAGTCGGTTGATTACAGTCCTTGGTATTGTCCTGGAAATTATTACCCATAACCGTAAAATCAGCTAAACCTACATCTCCATCACATGTTCCATTATTATAATCGGCACTGACCATTTTTTTTATATAGCGGACTGGCTGATTATCTACAAGTACTCGGACTGCGTAACTTCCTGGCATATTACAATATCCACCATAAGCTAATTGAAACTCTGCATATCCAAGAATATCGGTAATAGCATCAACCTCAAGAGAATCGCAGTAACAAAAGTTACAGGCTCCATTTATATTAAGATGTACGTGTGCATCTTGTACCGGTTGTCCCAGGTCATTTTTTACCCAAACCATTATCCGATTAGCCTCCGTCAAAGTATCATCGGTTGGTATGCCGAATAATCTCGGGTCTTCCATGTTATCCGTCGGCAAAATACAAACATTGTTCTCCCACAAATCATCACAGACTGACGGTGCCGGAGAAGAACCGCTAAAGGAACGTCGACTTATCTTCGGAACTAGTTTTAATTCTGGATCACCATAATAATCAATGCAACTGGTACACTCATTATAAACCGATGCATCTGCACCAGTAAATGCAGTACCTACATTATTTCCTTCTGAAAGCAAACTAAAGAAGCTCCACTGCCAATCGTAAATGTTATTCCAACAGTCAGCACAGCTTGACTCAGCCATACCGCAAAAACCCACCACAGCCGCATCTTCACTTACTCCTTTAGTAAAAGACTGGGCTAATGAAAATTCGCCGGTGTCACACATGCCATCACAGCTGGCCAGGTAAGTAAAAGGCATTTTTGGATATCCATCGAGAGCAATCGCAATGTCTGTTACTGATAATATTTCATCATCGTTACCAGAACATCCGGTAATAATACCCGCACCTTCATATCCAGTGTGACCTATTGTATAAAAAACGGCGACTTCTTCATTAGATATTTTTGCTTCAATCTCATTTTTTGACGGCATTGTACTAACAGTGCCAGTATCATAATTCATAGATGATATAAATTCTTCCGCATCGCTCATCAAATCAGGCCATCCTTCGCCAACAATAGGGGGATTACAACTCTCCGGACCCGATGTTAGATATGCATCTTGAGCTAAAAGTGTTGGGCCATCACCCAAAAAGTCACCGGTTACTGAGTCAAATATTTTTGACTGTTTATTATCCAAATAAACAACCCAAGTAGGATTAACTGGTGGCTCCGGTAGTTGGTACATTTTTGAGTCCTCAGAGATCAAAACAATTCTGCTATAATTTATTTCCAATCCAAACATTTCGCTGGCTGTACTTTCTATCTCTGACTTGCTAATCGTTTCAGGTAATACATCAGGCAAATCATAACGCCAATGTGTTCTGGTCAAAACCATATCTCCGGTACTTAAGTCAAACATGTACCAGTCGTAGTGATTATCAATCAATACTTCATCACCATAATCATTTTCAACCTCACGGACAAACATCAAGTGGTTTCCAAGTCTTGTTTCCTTATACAGCCCGGTATTGCGTTTCTCAACAATTTCAGTATTATAAAGATAATTCCTTTCTTCTTTTGTCCTTAAACCAATAGTGCCCGTTTGGAATCTACCTGTCCCAATAACAAATATTGCAAAACCAGTCGCCAAGATAAATACTCCGCTAGCCAGATAAATAAAAATTTTTACGACTGTTGGAGTTGAAGTCTTGGTTTTTGTAGTCATGGTTATCATAATAATTTTTGTATTTTTAACTAATCCTGAAAGATATAATGAAACACCTCTTTTAACATCACCGGTGAACCACCTGGCGTAGGGGCTTCGTGCACAATGATAGTAACAATATCGCTTATCTGAAACTCACCATCATCTGCGGTCAGCCTTAACTCATAAGCACCTGCCTCACTAAACGATGCGGTCGTATCTATTGCACTTGGATCACCAAAGCTTACCTCACCATCTCCTCCAACTTTCTCCCACAGAGTCGCTACAGCTGGTAAATTATCATCATCAACTGTTCCATCAAGGCTCACTGTTACTATAGGCCAAGTTATCTCCTGATTATATCCCGCATCCACGCTTGGCGGTTGATTTATCTGCCCTCCCAGGGCCTCATCTGCACCAATGTCCCAAATGCCGGTTCGACCCTCAACGTCAACATCGACACTAAAAGCATAATACTCGTCTTCGGACAAATTAGTTCCTTTGTCCTTAGCGCCTGTGTCTAAAGTATCAAGGTGATAGTTATTATTACTTTCATCAATAAATGTCACCACGGCATCGGCGTAATATATTCCTTCCTCGGGTACTGTGTCATCACTGGATGAATTGTGAGTAGAGCCCGTACTTACACTAGCCTGATACCAATCTGCTGAAGTATTATCAGCTACAAGATTATTTTTAAAGATAAAGCTACCATTATCGGCCCCATGATAGCATTTAACACCGTTAATATTTCTCACGGCAGTATTATTGTATATAAAAAAATTGGCAAAACTATCCCAACTACCCTTAACATAGATACCTGTTCCATATCCGATAACAATATTATTCGTTACATATGTAGAATGCCCTTGGTCCGCTGTTTCCATAGATATTCCAACATTGGAGTTTAGACCTGGATTTATAGCAACTGAAGACACTAAGTTTCCAAAGATTTTTGTATCGGTTATGTGTGCACTTGTAGAAATCCCTTTACAGTTATCTCCGGTTGATTCAACCCACAATCCTTCAATTTGAACATTATTACTGGAAACCTTAATAACTGCCTGCCAGTTTGTACCATTGGTAATCTTATACCCCTGTTCATTGGCAATTCCATTATGACGTTGAGTCACACCCACCTCGTTAGGAGCCACCGGAGCAAAAATCTTCAGATAGGCTTCTTGGCTTGTGGTCCAACCATTTACATCGACTCGTTCGGTATCGATAGCATCAGCATAACAAGCAATCATCCTAATCTCTCCAGCAGATACTAAGTCTTTTCCATCAGTCCAGCTATCAAAATCACTTACAGACGAGTCGATACCGCTGTTTTCAGAGCCACTTTCAGCGTTAGTTAATGAAGTATAAGCTCGAAATATCGACCAGTCACTGTCTCCTGATACCTGGTCCGGTGTACCACCCAGAGAATTTGTTAATACGTATTCGGTAGATGAGATACGGCTACTAATAAAAGCTATGGTGTCGATAATTCCATCGCCACTAGAATCGTACTGGATAGCATCACCTACTCCTACATTATCTGGTAAAGGTAAAATAAATGATGCCGTGAAATTTGAAATGCTTAGTGCGTTACTTGCACCTATGGCCAGTGCGGCTGTATTACCCGGACCGACAGACCTATACACTCTAGCTGCGTAAAAAAACGTTGCTTGAGTGTTCGGATTAACGGGGTGTCCCGCTAGGTCAGCCACATTATTAACTGTCAGAGTATAAATTGTACCCGGTGTTAACGGAGCGGTGGATAGTGTAACCGTCCTTTCATCGGAACTAAGCGAGGCAGAGGAAACGGTAATACCTTGATCAATAGAGTAATTTGAGACTGTCTCTGCGCTGACCCGATCCATTGTTTCGCTGAAAGCTACATCTATTTCATTTATCTGATTGGCTTTTACGCTCTCGATGGCCGGAATGGACACATTACTAAAGTTGTAATCATCACTCACTGTTATATTTCCAACCGGATCCTCTAGCGTAAGGCGATAATGATATATTGTATCTGCATCAATGTCTGGCAAAGTAATTTCATGGCGGCGGAAATATCCTGGACCTGAATCAACGGTCACCTCATAGTCTGTGTCAACACCATAGTCGATACTTACTTTCACCACCTCAGGTTCAGGAGAGTCATCAACTTTTACACTTACCACCCTTGATCCGGAATCAATCTCTCCGATCAGAACAGGATAACCACTGCTGATTACAGGCTCCTGTGTATCATATATAAGAGGTTTATCTGCTGCTAATGGAGTATAGAGCGGATCGCCAATATTTACGGCCATCCATCCCAAATAAGGGGTTGCTAACATAGCCGCTTCGACAAATGGATACCCCCTCACAATGTATGCCATAAATATATGCGGACGAGCATGACCATTTACATAGGGCTCGTTGATCACCCCTGATGTGCCTGTTAAACCACGGACCAAGCCTTCGCCCATATAGCCTGTGCCAGTTTTTAAATCAGACAGCGAATAGCTATTCAAATCAATTCCCAATGAACCCGGTAGCCAATCCCAGACGTCCTCATTCATCACATACCACCCGCCATAAAACAATGGCTGTTCCGGTGATTCTTCGGCTGAGCTGCTATCAGAATATTCTGCGCCCGGCTCTCCGATTTCATTGCTTGTAACTTCCCACTTCAGGGGAAATTCTCCTTCAACAACGAAATGTTCAGTCCAGGCAATATTCTTTGCGGCATCGTTAACCGTACTGTACCAGCCATTCTGCACTGCCGGATCGTTTGCCAGTCCTTCATCTCCGCCAAACTCACCATAGCTGTCTGCATAGCCAATACCATTATAGTATCCATCTTGAGCTGATATGTATTGCTCCCCATAGAGCGCCTGGTCAATAAGCTCAAGCGTACCGGTAACTCCGTTTGGTCCATCGAGACGAGAGACCAGGTACATTGTTTGACCACCATACTTGTAGTCATCATGATTAAAGTGCCCTTTGTCTGGTAAGTTAAAAATCGGGCTCACTTCAAAATAAGGGTTGTTATCTTTAAATAGGTCAACCTCTGGAACCAGACGATATAATCCCATAACCGCATTATCTACACTAACCGTAAGTGGGTCTGTACCGGCGTACGCTACTGTTTTATATGGTAGGCCATAGCAAAGAAGTATCACATCAATATTGGAGGGACCAAGAATTGCCAGCTTCTCTTTTAACGGAGTTATTATCTCGTCATGCAATCTATCATAAGAAAGTTGAAAACGGTTGTAACTTGTAACGTCTGTGATGGGAAGACTGATAATATTCTCTATTGGGATTCCTCGCCTCTGCATATAGTACTCGGCAACCTGCAACGAGTCTTGTGTTCCATTATTATCTAGGTCTTCGGGCCAATCAGCACTATAGGCTACCAGTACGCGGTCTGAAGAAATACTACTAACATTTCTTGAATGAGCGGAGTTCGCTGCCCCTGATTCTTTAATAGCAGCCTCTTTGTTGAATACTTTAATATTTCCCGAAAGGTAAATCCCGAAACCCGCAGTTACAACAAACATTCCACCGGTAATATAAATGAACACTTTGGTAAAAGTATTGGTCGTGATCTTGGTTTTTGTAGCCATAGGGTTCATATAAAAAAATACCGCTCTTTAGGTGGTACTAGAATAGCTTATGTGTAATATTGTTTTGTTTTTTGTTTTATTCGCTTTGTCAACCACATGGATCATAATAAAAGCTTAATAAATAGTCATTTACCCTGTTATTATACCTTATTTATTAGCTTTTTGCAACCCCTTGAAATATATTACATAGTGTCGTAAAATATCCTTATGACCTCACCTTCTCTCAAACAACTCATCAAAGAATTCCTGGATCATCTGGAAATTGAAAGAAACTGTAGCTTAGCCACAAAAAGGAATTACAAATCATACTTGAATAGATTCTTGGAGTTTTCAAAAATCAAAACCGCTGACGATCTAGAAATTGAAGTTGTGAGAAAATATCGCCTTTGGTTAAATCGCCAAGAGAACCAGCGCAAAGAACCACTTAATAAAAGTACCCAGAATTACTATTTGATTGCTCTGCGTTCGTTCCTAAAATATTTAGCTAAACGTGATATCAAGGCTCTAGCCCCGGAAAAGATAGAGCTGGCCAAGATGCCAGATCGTCAGGTTACCTTTCTCGAAGGGGAAGATCTGGAGCGTTTTCTCGAAGCTCCGCTAAAGTCAAAAGAGCCACCAATCATTCAAAAACGTGACAAGGCTATCCTCGAGCTCCTTTTTTCAACCGGTTTACGTGTCTCTGAGCTAGCCAATCTGACACAAGACCAGATCAACCTGAAAAAAGACGACTTCACTGTCCGTGGCAAAGGAAGTAAGTTGCGCTTAGTCTTTCTATCTAACCAGGCAAAGTATTGGCTTAAACAATATCTGGATGCACGCCAAGATGCTTCACTGGCCCTCTTTGTCAGACATGATCGAGCTGCCAACAAATCAAACGACACCAAACACTTAACCCCTAGAAGTATTCAGCGCTTGGTACAATACTACGCCAAGTCAGTCGGCATTACCAAACGAATTACACCTCATGTGTTAAGGCACTCCTATGCCACCGATCTTCTGACCAGTGGAGCAGACATTCGCTCTGTTCAATCACTCTTGGGTCACGCTTCGATCACCACCACACAGATATACACCCACATTACTAATCAACAGCTAAAAGATGTTTATAATGCTTTCCACGCGCGTAAACGTGGTCGTCCTAAAAAAGACAAAGGCGTTGACGATAAATCATAATCATCGTATATTTATTAACACATTTCTTGTCTCTGTAGTTTCCGGCTATGCCGGATCAAGCGTAGCTTGACAACATACTTACTTATGCCCCTGTAGCTCAACGGATAGAACAGCGGCCTTCCCCGCCCAACTCGCCTGAGGTCCCTATAGTTCAACGGATAGAACGAGGGCCTTCTAAGCCCTAGATGTAGGTTCGATTCCTACTGGGGACACCAGACGAGTCAGGCGGGCAGGCTCTCGAGGGTACCACTCAATGTCACTATCGAACTCGATTCGATAGTCTAGAAAAACAAACAAACGTCCTATGTCACTATCCAACCTGCCTTGTCGGCAGACAGGCTTGATCGGACAGCCTAGAAATAAAGACAAAAAACATGACGGGTTATATTTAATATTTACCGCCCGTCATATGTCACGAACCTACTATGTTTATATCCTCGCCAGCCAACGCAATGGAACATTATACATCGGTGTAACCAACGACCTTGAGCGACGAGCATATGAACACAAAACAAAATTCAACAAAGGCTTCACGGAAGAGTACAATGTTAATAGGCTTGTTTACTTTGAAGAAACCGATGATGTGGCTGAGGCAATCCGTCGTGAGAAACAACTAAAGGGCTGGAATCGTGAGTGGAAGTTAGCTCTAATAGAGAATTCAAATCCCAACTGGCTTGATTTAGCTGAAGATTGGTTTGGTGGAATTTCTGGATTGTCGAGTTAAACTCGACAATGACAATCGTTGTGGCTTTTAGGGTTCTACCCATTGTCACTATCCAGCTTGCCTGCCGGTTTACATGCCGAAGGTATGCAGGCAGGCTTGATTCGACAGTCTATAAAAAACTAATATATAGTATCTTATTATCTAACTACAAAAACATGGGAAGAGAAACTAATAGATTAGCTCAAGAATCTGGGCTTACTCCAGATAATCCAGAAGGGGGCGCAAAACCTGCTGAAGAAACCAACAGGCTTGCCTCAGCCAAAGAAACATATCCCCCACCAGAAGAAACCAACAGGCTTGCTTCACAACAAGAACGCCCTCCAAGAACAGCAGAGGAAACTGAGGCAGCACAAGGAGAATTAGAGGCAGTTCAAGGCCAGATAAAAACCCTAGAGGGCATGGGTGATCGGGCAAATGTAAGCACGCTGGAGAGTTTACGTGCTCA
This sequence comes from Patescibacteria group bacterium, assembly GCA_018814765.1. Classification (GTDB taxonomy): domain Bacteria; phylum Patescibacteriota; class Patescibacteriia; order JAHIZJ01; family JAHIZJ01; genus JAHIZJ01. The sequence goes on along the minus strand of JAHIZJ010000027.1, from coordinate 9,357 downwards.
AGAGCAAAGACTACAAGCTCAGCTTGGACAAGAAGAGGAAACCGGCCAAGCTGAACAATAATGATCAAAGCATTATTAATAGACTGGTTCGGTGTCTGTACAAAAGAGAACTGGGGAAATTGTTTAGGTAGAGAGCTAAACAAAGCTCTTGGGGTTGACGAGCAAACAGTCAGAGGTGTTTTTCACACACTCATTCAGCCATTTGCCCGCAACGAGCTGTCTCCTGATCAGTTTCTGGAAAAATTTATTGGCTCATTAGACAAAGAAGCCAACCCAAAAGATTTTGAGTATTTGTTTGGAGCAATCCCCGAACTCAACACAGAATTACTTGACTACATAAAAGCGCTCAGGAGCAAATTTACTATATATTTATTTTCCAACAACTTTGGGGCTGTCTTTCCAAATTATCAGAAACAGATTAATTTCAACGAGTACTTCGATAAACTGCTGTTATCTCACAAGCTTGGTTTTAGTAAAACACAAGACCAAATATGGGATGCTGTATTCTCTAAAATATACTTTAAGCCCACCGAAATCCTTTTCATTGATAATAAAGAAAATTATTTACAGCGCGCTAAACAACATCATGTTCACACGTTACTCTATAGGAATGTAGAACAGGTTAGACGTTATATAAACACAGAAATAGGTAAATCTGTTAATAAATAATTTCGTAACTACCGATTTATGGGTACAATAATATTGGCCTCAGCCAATAAAGACGTAAAAGAATTTTCCAAACATTTTCCCAAGAGCCCGGATCAAACCAGGGTTTTACGTATTACTTCTGCCTGTCGCGATGTTCCGGATACAACCTACATTGAGAGAGGGGCAAGCGTCTGGACTTCGTTGGGAATGGATCTGGAGGATTATGATATAAAGGGCAAAGATCAGGACGAGGTTAGGCATGCCCTAAAAGATAAAGACGTTGTCCATCTAACCGGCGGTAACGGCTTTCACATGCTACTCGCAATCAGAGAAAGTGGATTCGAACAAGTTGTCCGAGAATTCCTAGACCAAGGTGGTGTATATACCGGTAGCAGTTCAGGAGCTTATGTGGCCGGTCCGTCAATCGACCAACATGCAATATTGAAACCTAAGTGGAACACAGTCGGTCTGACAGACTTCACAGCGATGAAATTGGTACCATTCTTGGTTAAATGCCACGTCACAGAAGAAAAGCTTCCCAACTTTAGAAATATATATGCTAATCTCAAATATCCCATCCGACTACTTGCTGACGGACAGTTTTTCGTTGTAAAAGATAATCAAGTTACTTTCCACGGATCAGGGAAAGAATTTATACTATAGTTACTCGGCTATTTTCAATACACCCCCTTGACAATATAATTATCTTACGATAACATAATCCTAGCTTTATATAATGCTTTTTGGGAGGTCAGCCGTGTAGCACCATGAGTCGGTCTTGACCCGGCCTTGGACGCGGTTTTGATCTCGTCTGCCCGGCGGTTTCCCGCTCCTGTTCTTGTCCAAAAAAGGGATCCGTCCGGGCCGGTCCGGGGAACGCTATCGCTCGCGCGATTAGTGTTCCTCCGGACCATTTTTTTATCTTGCCATCTGGTTAAAGTTCCATTACAATATAGACGTTACAGCAAGTAGGGTCTGGGGTGGCCGTAGTCCCGATGTTCCGAAGCGGCAGAGCCGTTCGGGATCCAGGATCCCGACAGATCGCAGAGCGATCTCGTCGGGGCTCAATGGTATCCCGCACCACCCTGGGTGCGGGACAGGGAGCACCGGTTTGCCCCGCCCCGCTCGCCAAGCCAAAATAAAAGTATGTGCATTATTAAATATGAATATAATAAAGAAGTTATGTCTGGGGTGGCCGTAGCTCAATGGTAGAGCACCGGTTTGTGGTACCGGCGGTTGTGGGTTCGAGCCCCATCGGCCACCCCAGACATCGTTTCCTAATCAACCAGCTTGCTTGGCGGGACTGGGTGGTACCGGCGGTTGTGGTTTTTCACCCAGTACCCGAACGAAGTGAGTGGTACTGGGTCCATCTACCACCCCATCAGGGAGTCGTTCCCTATATATGAATGATTTTTTAAAATTCTTATTTTATGAATATTATGAAAAAAAACATTAAGAAGCATAGTAAATAAGCATATGAGTATTATTGAAGTTAAAGGATTAACCAGAAAGTTTAAAGATTTAACAGCGGTCAACAATGTATCCTTTGAAGTCAACAGGGGGGAGATTTTTGGATTTCTCGGACCAAATGGCGCCGGTAAAACGACCACTATAAACATGCTAACCACTCTTCTTAAGCCCACATCCGGACAAGCTCTAATAAACGGCTTTAATGCAGTGAAAGACAAAGACAAAGTACGCTCATCTATCGGCCTGATTTTTCAGGATCCTTCGCTGGATGACAAGCTGACAGCCAAGGAAAACTTAAAATTTCATGCCTGGCTATACGGAGAATCAGGCGAAAAAATGGACCAGCGGATTGATAACATGTTAGGGTTGCTTGACTTGGCTGTTAGAAAAAAGGATCTGGTAGAGACTTTCTCCGGCGGCATGAAAAGACGTCTGGAAATAGCTCGTGGTTTATTACATTATCCGAAGGTTCTCTTTCTGGATGAGCCGACAATTGGTCTGGATCCGCAAACCAGAAACCGTATCTGGGAATATATCATGCAATTAAGACAAAAAGAAGACATAACTATGTTTATGACCACTCATTACATGGATGAGGCTGAATACTGCGATAGAATAGCTATTATGGATAAAGGTGAAATAATTGCTATTGATACTCCGAAAAAACTGAAAGATATGATTGGGGGCGATGTTATTACCTTAATTACTGACAACAACGATCAGGCAACTCAAGAAATAAAAAATAAATTCGGTCTTGAGGTTAATAAAAAAGATGATGGATTACTAATTACAAAAGAGACAGGCGAGGAATTCATACCCCTACTTTTTCGTGGCTTGTCCATGAAAGTAAAAAGTGTTGATCTGCGAAAGCCTACCCTAAACGACGTTTTCCTAAAGCTGACCGGCCGTGAAATCAGAGATGAAGAAGCTTCAACGTACGATAAAGCAAAAAAATTCTATAAAATGAGAATAAGACATTAATATGAAAAAATTATTTAAAGAAATATATATTATCTGGCTAAGAGAAATGATCCGCTATTGGCGCACTAAGCCCCGGCTTATATCATCTCTAGCCATGCCACTTATCTGGCTGGTGCTTTTCGGCTCGGGGATGAAATCAGCTTTTGCCATTGGCGGAGGACAGGCTGGATTCGACTTTATCCAGTTTCTTTTTCCGGGCGTAATCGGTATGTCCATATTGTTTACTTCAATATTTTCGGTCATGTCGATAGTAACTGATCGTCAATTCGGCTTCTTGAAAGAAATATTGGTTGCTCCAGTTTCACGCGTCTCCATAGCTCTCGGTAAAATACTCGGCGGATCTACCACAGCTATGATCCAGGGTACTATAATGATCTTATTGTCCCCGATTGTCGGTATAAAGCTTTCACTCGGATTAGTTCTGGCCATGCTACCGGTCATGTTTATTGCTTCAATAGCCCTGACGTCTATCGGTCTGGTTGTGGCATCACGTATGAAATCAGCCGAGGGTTTCCAGATGATAATGAACTTTATCATGATGCCAATGTTTTTTCTTTCTGGCGCCATGTTCCCCTTGTCAAACCTGCCCAATTGGATGGATATCTTATCAAAGATTAATCCCGCCTCTTATGCTATCGATCTGGTACGCCAAGTATCTTTTAAATTCATGGACACCCCTACTCAAGTAATCGATTTATTGAGTATTGACTTATTTGGTCACCAGGTAAACCTCTGGACTGATTTATTGATAGTATCGGTGTTCGGTGTCATTATGGTAACCTTTGGAGTTTTTCTCTTCAATAAAAGCGACTAGGGCTCCATTAGTCATATACTATTTAAAAACATCATTAAGTCAAGCACCTGCCCAATATTCTTGAGATTTAATAAACGACAGCTAGTAAAATGAACAATAAATTCCATTATTCAATATTTACAAGTAGGTCGTATGTCTATTGACAACTATATCAGTTAGTGATATAGTACCCTGTCTCTGCCTAAAACAGGTTTGTGGTCAATATTTGTCCACATTGCTAACTGCCAGAGACAGTCTCCCTCCGTCTATCCCCGGCTGCAAAGGATGCTTAGGCATCTGAATGACAGAGTGCGATAGATAATAAGGAGATATAGTATGAAGGTTATACCTAAGTGCTGGACCAATACGATCTGGCCAGTGACCGCCATTCTCTACTTGTTCGGCAAGTATAAGATTTCCGGCATCTGGCGGAACATGGTTATGGCTCTCAAGGGCTACAAAAACCATCGCTGTAGCTTACTAAATCGTCATGTCATGTACATCAGCGAGCCAAACCCTTTTTGGATCAAGCACGCTAAAAAGGACCCTCGTCTAGTGGTGCTGGTAAAAGTAGACGGACGAATAAGAACAGTTCGCCTCAATACCGAATCCTGCCCTGATCCATGTACGGACTGGGATTACAAGTGCACATTCCCTGTCATGCATGGAAGGTTGGAGCTACAGAATACTGAATTTCCAGAGGAGCTTCAAGAGCTCTTCTGGCTCTGGGCAGCGGGTAATAGTGGCCTTGGAGAAGCGCTAACTTATCATCAGTCCGTGGTTCGAGGTCGTGCTCGTTTTTATCAAGAGGCCAGCAGTCTCAGGACTGGCCTAAGACGTCTCGAGAAAGCTCTGGGGAGATTACGTGGAGCATCTGAAAACTACCGTAGTCTTCATGGGTTCGTAACGCGAATTCTCAAAGCCTGTGAAGCAATCAATCATTACGAACTAACAGCCAAAGAGGTGTCTGTGGTGGCATCAGACCCAGATCTGGTCGATCTAGGCTCAACAGTAGAGCATGAACCAAGCGTGGGTGGTCGCGAATACCAGTCTCCCGAATGGTCCACCGCCATCCCGGTTACCCCTACTGACTAGTTCCTTTGCCCTGTCTGATTCTTTGGACAGGGCCTTTTTTATATTATTTTCATAACAAAAAAACACCGCCAACTAATTCATAGTGACGGTGGTATTGTTTAGGTTGTTCCTAAAGATCAGCTTGAATCAACTGGCCATTAACGACCAGATTAAACACGTAATAGTTGTCCGCATGCGGATCAGGCAAATCAACGAACAACTCGTACGTGCCAACTTCAAACCATTTCTTGTCGAAAATCATGACTACCCCGTTAAAGTCGAGACAATATCTTGATATCCATCCGATATCCAGATTGACTGGCCCTGCCTCGACAATAGAAAAGGTTAGCCGTACTCTCTTGCTCCTCTCCTCTCTGTCAACAGTAATGTCCACCTTCTCTGGGCTAGTTACAATAAGGACTGCGCCCTCCTGACACCCGCTACACTGATTTGGCGCTACAGCCACCATAATCAGCATGCATGACAATATAACGAGCAAATGTCTCATCGTTGATCCTCCGTTATCGTCCAACCTCCCTCGTAACAAAAGTACTTACTTACTGTATACCCGCTTTATGATTGGCTGTCAAGACTGAACCTGTCTGATAAGCGAGGTTTTCTTTATCAGCTAGTCAGTCTTCCACGTCTGACTTGTTTATTATAAATCAGTTAACCAGAAAGGTCTTGATAAGCAATCTGCTTATGATAAAGTTTCTCTACTCGCTTTTTTGTCGACCAATGGCTGCAACACAAAACGAAGGTATAGAAACTATGGCAGACACACAGGTAACCCAAGACATACTCAAGCCCGGCATGGATCTGCAAAACACCAAGAGTGGGCTGGTGGGAGAGGTTCGTAAGGATCCTAACAATCCAGAAGAGATCTTCCCGTGTGAATCTAGCCATGTGCCGGTTACTCTCTGGGTCCAACAGGGACGTAAAGCCGACAAACCAAGACACACAAGGTGGCTGCGGAAAAACGTCAATATCGTGGACAGTAGTCGACGCAGCACATGGTAGTGATCAAGCGCCTCATCAATCTGATTGAGGCGCTATTTTTTATTATCAATTTCTATTTCGTAGACGAGATTCCGGAATCTCGTCTACTGGGTTTACAGCCTGGTAATATTTTCGCAAAATAAAAAAACTGACCCTCAGAGAAGATCAGTTTATGATGTCCGTTAGAGATCACCATACGATGATGGTCAAACCGGGCATCCGGTAGTAGAATCCACCGAATGGCAACGGGAAGTAGCGCCTTGGGTCCATCCCATATGGCACCATGAACCCATAAGGCCCGATCATGTCCAATTCATGTCTTATCATCGAGAAACCTCCAAATTAAGGTGTCTATTCCGGGTGATCAGTTCAAGAAAGGCCAGCTTTGTTACCAGACAATGGTTCTGCCCCCGTCAACACACCTGCGGTTAAATCCGACACAGGTGTAACGATCTGGATGCTCAATCTGAAGTTGTATAGTACACAATTCATTTGCACCCGTCATAACCTGAACGGCCCGGGATAGAAGTAGAGTAGTCAACACAATTGCCACCATTGAAAAAAACGGCCACAAGGCAGTATAAGGGCGAGAGCAACTCTCTTAGCCCTTTTCTGGTAGTTCCTTTCACCCAAAACCTCCTTATTTAGACTTCTTGTCCGATTGACTTCAATCTATTTGAAAGAACTAGCTTCATTTTACATAGATAAATATAAGTGTTAAATAAATACATGCCCCCAGATGTATATAGTCCACAATGGTCCGTTTTTTGGTATACTTGTCATATGAAAAAAATATTTCTGGTAGTACTTATTGTAATGATTGCTTACGTAATTTTTGTTCTTATAAATAACGACTCTGGTACTATTGAAAGTCAACTAGTGGTGACTGCTGATCAACAACCTAAGAATGAACCAATAGATATCAAGAATAACCATATTCTCAAACCCCCATTAGACAGGGCAAGCGAAAGAGTAACAAACAAAGAGTTTGGTGTTTTTATTACTCCAAGCACATCCCCCATTCAGCCAGAACGGTTTCAAGGATATCACACCGGTACAGATTTTGAAATATTTCCTGAAGAATTTAATCAAGATGTTTCAATCATAGCTATCTGTACTGGAGGCTTAATTTCGAAAAGAACGGTTAGTGGCTACGGTGGAGTCGCTGTCCAGGCCTGCAAACTGAACAATGAGCCCATAATAGTAATTTATGGGCATTTAAAATTATCAAGTATTGCTAACATAAATGACGAGCTGGAAACTGGCCAAGTCGTTGGTGTACTAGGTGCTGATAAAAGCATAGAAACAGACGGAGAGCGTAAACACCTCCACCTGGGAATGCACAAAGGAAGCACCATAAACCTTCTAGGCTATGTCGGCTCTGAACCAGAGCTTACCAGCTGGATAGATCCTTGTTTATATGTCTGTTATGATTCATAAATAATAAGCATCTTAATACAAAAAGAACCTCCGGTCTGGAGGCTCTTTTCTTATTGTTGCGTGATTAGAAAAATGTTCCCTCAGGCGATTCTACTGGCTCCAGTTCTTCATTTTCTTCACTCTCACCTATATATTCAAAGTTAAACACTGAATCATCGGTTGGTTGCGCTCTTAATACAGGCGCTGGCCAACGAATAGTTGTACTACAGAATCGAGTATTGCTAATTTCATCGCATCTTATTCTTCCATAGTATGAATAGTCATTGAAATTTTCTTCAACTTTAAAAGTGGTGTAGTCTTTGTCTGGTACATATTCGTCGAATTGTTCCATTACCCAATCAGCATATCCATGGTTCACAGAAGCTTCGGCAATTTGTCGGGCAAGATCTAATTGCAGGTCAGTTAGCTTACCATCAGCCCCAATTGAAAAAACATATGAGACTTGCTCGATCTCTTCTTCATCACTGAAGATTTGAATATAGTCAGTTCCATTTAAACCAAGCCAACTATTTCGCCCTTCGACATTGTTTTGTAGCGAAAAATTAAACTCATCGCCGAATTTGTTTTTTATTTCTGTTACGGTCGGACCTGTAACTACTTCAGTGGTATTAGTATTCGTTGTAGCTTGGTTAGTGTTTTCGTTGCTCGTTTCGTCTAAACTGAAATACCACCAGACCATACCAAATACCAGGAGAATAATAGCTGCTCCGATTGTTTTCTGAATTATTCCCTTCCAAAGAGCATTTCTAATTTCTTTGTCAGGTCCTCCCTCATCGGGAGGGGGGTAATCAATTGGCATGGCTTTGTCGTTAATAATGTGCTTCTAATATATCACTATACTTTGATAATTTCAATCTATGTCGGGCACTCTAAAGACAGCTAAAGCTATACAAACCCCGTTAAAGCGAGGTCTTTGGGAAAAGCACTTCCTTCCAAGACGGCGTTTTAACGCCGGTGAAGAGGACTTCAGTCCGGGTGTAGCTAAGATTAAGCCCTTCTCAGTTATATAAAGCTTGACACATTCACTATATAAATATATTCTCAATTCATAAGATGGCAGGAGAGATATAGGAGATCTATATGTCCAATAGCGCCATCTATTTTTTAACAGGAACAACGTATATCCACTATCCGTATTTTAGAGAAGAAAATCAAAAACAGATTATTCTAAATAGAATTGATGGGCTTCGAAATAAATTTGAAATGGATTACATAGTCTTTTCAATTTCAATGAATCATTACCATCTTAAGTTCAGATTAAATTCAAATAATCTAATTCCGAAAATCCGTCAATTTCTACACGGAGGAACATCATATGACTATCGGAAATTATTCCCTAAACCATATGAACATTTTTGGCAGAGTTTCCACTCTAGACGAATTGATTCAGAAGTAATTAACTGGAAGATATCTAGATATATAATAGGAAATCCACTTAAACATCGTGAAGTAAGTAGATTTGATGATTTACTGAATTATCCATTCTGTAGTTTTTATGATTTTTCAAAAAAACACGGAATTGATCAGGCTAAGACACTGGTACGAAGCGTAATACAATCCAATGAAGATGCTGATGGATATATAACCATTTGTAAGCTTTGATAGCTAAAGCTATACAACCCCAACTAAAGTTAGGTCTTGGAGAAGAAGGCCCCCCTGTAAAGTGGTGGATATAAAAAAGGAGCCGATATATAACCGGCTCAGGCTGACTCCTCATGGAACCAATCCTATTTTGTACTAACCGCAGACAGTTCTGATCTTGCCGCTTGAGCAACCGCTTTAACCTCTGTCGTCGTAATGTCCCCTTCTCTGGTCTGGGCTCGTGTTACCCAATCTTGTTCCTCTGGTGCTCTCACTTTTGCATTGCGGAATACATTACCCACAATCAGTGTTCCAATCCATCCGTTCACACGAACTGCTGGCTGAGAAGAACCGTCTGGTATCCGACCAAC
>JAHIZJ010000026.1 GCA_018814765.1 Patescibacteria group bacterium | reverse complement strand
CAGGGACAACCATGCGGAACAGAATACAAACTTTTTACCCCCATTAGTGTATACATTTGAATTATCTATTAACCTGAACGATTTTAACCCATCCTACCCCAAAAATCCACACACCCTTGGAGAGAGAATAAGAAAAGCGAGGATGGATAAGGGATTATATGCGAAAGAGCTGGCTAAAATGCTGGGAGTTACTGATGATACTATGCTTAATTGGGAGAAGGGGAGAAATATGCCACAATATAAGGATGTCAGGAATCTGCAAAATGCTCTTGATTTAAAAATCCCTGCTGTTCTTATATACAGAGATTATCCCTTTAACCCTGTTACATTCAGCCAGAAATTCAAGCAAAAAAGGTTAGATTTACATCTCAACCAGAAAGAGGCTGCAAAGAAATTGGGATTTGAGGTTACTACAATCAGAAGACTTGAATGCGGAAAGATGAAGAAACCTCAAAAGAAGACTATGGAAAAATTGAAGGATTTCTTGATGAGCTAATTCTAATAATTCTTTTGCATTTTTGCATTTTGTTTTGTATCATAATAAACCCATGCTTGAAAGTAATAGGTTTATTTTTGGATTAACTGGTTCATTAGGTAGTGGTGTTTCAACATCTGCAAAATATTTAGTTAAATCTTTAGGAAGTAAAACATATAAAATAACGGGTAAGGGTTGGAATTCTGGAACTCCTATAGGAGTAAAAAACGAAGCGTATAAATTTTCGAGAATAATAGAAGAAGAAGCTGAAAATAGGGGAAATTCAAAACCTTTCAAAAGAGAATTATTGCAGAAAATAGGTAACGAGTTAAGACAAAAAGATAATGGTTATCTTGCTAAGGAAATACTTAAAAGAATTGATATAGTTGAAGGAAAAGTTACTAGCAAGAGTAGTTATCCAATTATTATTGATGGAATTAAAAATTCAGGTGAAATCACTGAATTCCGGAAATATCATAATTTTTTTCTGTTTGCTATAGATGCAAATTTTGATAAACGTTGGGGAAGAAAAAAGTTAGCTTATCAAGGAATAAAAAAATTTAAGGAGGATGACGAAAGGGATCATGATGAAAATCTAGATTATGGTCAACAAGTTGATAAATGTGTTTATCTTTCCGATATTTTATTTAACAATGATTCAAAAAAAATAAAAGAGTTGACTGATAGAATAGAAGCGTACATTGCCCTCATACAAAAAACAAAATACATGTATCCTATGCCTTGTGAAAGTGCTATGACGCAAGCATATTGCAAAAGTTTAGAGTCAACCTGTCTTAAGAGGAAAGTGGGGGCAATAATTATTAGTGATGATGGAATTCCACTTGTTTCTGCCTGTAACGAGGTTCCATATCCTGCGCAATCTTGTGAGAAAAAATTTGGCATGTGTTACAGGGACAAAGTAAAAATTGATTTAATACGGAATTTAAAAAATTGCCCTAATTGCGGTATTCCCATACAACAAAATATTATATGTCCCAGATGTAAGAACAGTATTAAAATTAAAAATTTGACTCCCAAATGTCCCAGATGTAACTTAGATTTAGATATAGATTTATCTTTTATTTGTAAAGGGTGCAACTTTAAAATTGTAAAGAACTTCATAGGTAAACGTTCAGAGGTTTGCAGGGCACTTCACGCTGAAGAAAAAGCTATTTTACAATTAGCTAAATTAGGGATGGGTATTTCACTTAAGAATTCAAATATAACGTTATATACCACTACATTCCCTTGCCCACAGTGTGCTAATAAAATAGTGGGAACTGGGATTAAAAGAATTGTTTATGTTGAGCCATATCCTACTAAAGAATCCCAAGATTTATTAATAAACACCTTGAAGAAAAAAAACGTTGAGAAGTTTGAAGGGGTAAAAGCAAGAAATTATTTTAGGGTTTATGATAGAAGCCAATGGTAAAATTTATAAAGCTACCGGAATATCTATCATATAGGTAGGACAAAATTAGAATGCATTTAAGAAACTATATCATTTTGAACATATTTGAGTTAGAATATAAAAACCAGCAAAAAAGGAGGGGTTGAAATGGCTCGCGCATTTTGTCCAAAATGTGGTAATTTTAGTTACGGATACGATCCGCAAATCAAGATTTATCGTTGTTATACTCTGGGATGTGAATTTGTGGATACAAAAAAAGAATATGGGAAAGGCTTGTCGGAAAATCCATTTAATGGTAAAAAATCCTCTCAATTGGAAAGAGTGGTAACTTCTGTATAATTAATATTTTTATTTTTTGCGTTTTTTTACTGTTTCAACAACAGCGTGGCTCTTATCCTTTCTAGCTTTTGATACGTCTATAAATCTCCCTGTTCTTGCACTTCTACCAACTTTAAATGTTTTACTCATATTTTTTCTCCTTTTATTTAATTATACTCTCAAACACCAAGAATATAAAACAATGTATAACTTCCTTGAGATTTAACTCAAGAAGTGGCAAAATGCCGGAGCTTTCTGTGGATAGTGTTCTCAATGGAAATATTTTAGTATAATAAATAAACCTCCAAATGAAAATCCAAGATCTCCTATATATAATTGCAAAGGAATTCAAGCAGCGTGAAGATTATTATCTTGGTAGAACCAAGTTAATAAAATTGGCTTATCTATCAGAAATCTTTTATAAAAGATTATTCAATAAAAGATTAACACATTCCAACTGGGTATTTTGGAAATATGGTCCATACTTGATGGATTACCCAACCATATTAAACTCAGCTGCTTTTTTCAAGAGTGAAGAAGATGATTTTAAACCTATAAAAATAAATTATGATTATAGATGTTCTGCTCCTAATTTAGATGAAAAGTGTGCCATCAATAGAACTATGGAGTTTGCAGAAACAGATCTTAACGAACTATTAGACTTTATATATTTTGATACCGAACCCATGGTAAATACTACTTCTAGGGGAGAATCATTAGATTTTAACTGTGTGAAACCAGAAGAAGCGTACAAAATTAAAGAATACCACATAACTAAAGAAATGGGTAACCGGATAGATGAAAAAATAAAAGAGTGGAAGAAAAAACGAATTGAGTCCCAATAAATCAAAAGGTATTGAAGAATTATACGAGAAATGTTGTGAAGGAGCCTTT
>JAHIZJ010000025.1 GCA_018814765.1 Patescibacteria group bacterium | reverse complement strand
CCTCAAGCAACAGATGAAACGTGTCTGAGAGCCATGAAAGCGGCTGCTGCAATGCCCATTATAGAAAGAGGATCTCTAGGCCTAGACACCAAGATAGGCGAGGGAGGAATGAAAATATCAGGTGGCGAGAAACAGCGGCTTGCTATTGCACGTGCCCTGCTGAGAGATCCGGACCTGATAATCTTTGACGAAGCGACCAGCAGCCTGGACTCAGTAACAGAAAGGGCAATAACAGAAACCATAAAAGAAGTAGAGAAATACAAGCCGAACCTGATCACAATACTAGTGGCTCATCGACTGTCCACAATAGCACACGCAGACCGTATTTATGTACTTGAAAAGGGTAGGATAGTCGAACAGGGTAGCCACTCAGATTTATTAAAGCAAGGTGGACTGTACTCTGCTTTGTGGCGAGAACAGATAGCTTCAGGTAATGACATAGGATCAGATAAGAATCATCTTGTTCGGGCTACTACACCATAACTTATTTGACAGACTAATAATGTATGTTAAGATTGGACCGCTGATAAAGTATCAGTGGTTCTTTCTACTGTCTTGGTTGGATGGCTGACTGGAAATGCCGTCAGCGGACCAATCAGGCGACTCAGGCCAGTAAGTAATTCCACTATTTTTTGGCTTTGTACAGTAACTATCACCTTAGGCCCAATTACAGGAGGGTAATGTAGCATGTCAATGACACTAGAGCAGCTCAGTCCTGGTCTGCGAATCAAGAACTCCAGGAGTGGCAACATCGCGACCGTACGACCGGATCCTTTCAAACCGACCCGGCCCTGGATATCATCGGATGGCAAGGTTGGGGTCATCATGAAGGCTCAGTCCAGTCGAGCCTCTTCTCAGACCCGGTGTGAGATATGGTCGCTGACCAATCTCGAGGAAGCGCCGCTGACGACCGCACACTTTAAAGACGGTGAAGAGGTGTTGAGCACTGGCCGGATAATACTGCGCCGTCCAGTACTAGAAGATCTACGCACCTTCGCAGCTTGGCACGAAGACCCAAGACTCCACAGGCTACTTATTGGGGGCCAACCCAGACCGTTAGCCGCTCAAATTCAGTGGCTAGCCAGCGTACTGGCTAGACCTGAGCCAACAGTTTTTCCCTTTACTATCGTTAGCGTAGATGGCGGCCAAGTGATTGGCCTAATATCGATCTACTGCATATCAAAGCGGGACAAGAGGGGAGAAATCGGCATTACTATCGGGCAAGAGTCAGACCGCGACCAAGGCTATGGTCAGGAGGCTATTCGTCTATGTCTGCAGTATGCTTTTGAGGCGCTGGGCCTGGTAAAGGTGGTGGCTGAAATCTATGATTTTAATCGGTCTAGCCGACGGGCTTTTGCTAAGTGTGGCTTCGTTGAGGATGCTCGTTTACCTAAACATTGCGTAGTGGACGGTAAGCGAGTGGACCTAGTTCTCCTGTCTATTTTCCGAGAGGCTTACGAGTCATCGGAATAACGTAGACTAAAAGGCGGATCATCAGTTTGGTTCGCCTTTTTTATTACAAAAAAGCCATATAGTATGGCCTATGGTATAGTGCCGCCGGTCGGAGCTATCATTAGTAAATGGTGCCGCGGGAGAGCCCCGGATCGTGGTCCGGGGGAACACTCGCCCCGCACCAGTCACCCTGTTCCGGTGCGGGATCAAGAAACTCTCATAAGCATATAAACCATGCACAAGTGGTGCCGCCGGATTGATGTTATCATTGGCACTTGGTGGGCGAGGAGAGACTTGAACTCTCATGAGCTTGCGCTCGCAGGATTTTGAATCCTGTGCGTCTACCAATTCCGCCACCCGCCCACCAAGTGCTTTTGATTTTATTGGTTATTACCTAGTCATACGACTGGGCATCCAGCGCGCCACGCCCGCATCGCCTTGCGATGCATGGCGGGCAGGTCTACCAGTGGAGTTTATCCCGTCGGCTTGTCCTGTCGTATGACGGGACCATGGTGGCACAAAGGTTATTCCGATTGAATAATATGCTAAAATTGGCATTTTGTCAACGAATTTACATTTGATAGATATCAATTTTTCCTGTATAATGGTGCTAGTTTCTAAATAAAACAATGTCACGAATCATATCAGTCGTCAATCAAAAAGGTGGGGTTGGTAAGACTACCACCGCAATTAATTTAGGCGCTGCACTCGCTGCCAGGGGTAAGTATGTTTTGTTGATTGATATTGACCCTCAAGCCAATGCAACAAGCGGTCTGGGAATAGATCATCGTGAGGTAGACCGTGGCATGTATGAAGCTTTGGTAACACCTGTATCTATAAGAGAGATTGTGCAAGATACGCGTCATGATGGATATCGTATAGCCCCATCGAGTGCTTCATTGGCCGGTGCTACCGTTGAATTGGTAAATATGCCACGGAGAGAATTTTTACTGGCTGATAAAATTAGAGAGGTAGTTCAAGATTATGATTATGTAATAATTGATAGCCCACCGTCCTTAGATCTACTGACAATAAACGGCATTGTCGCTTCAGATGAAATACTAATCCCAGTCCAATGTGAATATTTGTCTCTTGAAGGACTAAGTCAGCTTCTTAGCACAATCAATTTGGTTAAAAAAAGCCTAAATCAGGAACTGACAATACTGGGAGCCGTTATGACAATGTATGACCCACGCTATAAGTTAACTCATGCAGTAATGGAAGAATTGTACAAATATTTTCCGCAAAAGATATTTCGCTCAGTAATTCCACGAAATATTAAGCTAGCTGAAGCGCCTAGCCACGGAATACCTATACAGGAGTATTCAAGAAGATCCAAAGCTGCAAAAGCATATGACAGATTAAGTCGAGAAGTTATTGATACAGAAATAAAACCAATTAACTCAACAAAATTATGAGCAAATATCAAGGCTTAGGTCGTGGATTAAATGCATTGATTCCACCAAATACTGATTCCGAAAGTCCTACTAGAGGAAAGAAGAGGAAAGAAATAGTAGATTTACCAATAAACTCGATATATGCCAACCCACGCCAACCACGCTCTAAAATGGACAGGAAAGAGTTAGAAGACTTGGTGAACTCGATTAAAGAACATGGAGTCATACAGCCGATTTTGGTAGCTCAAGCAAAAAACGGATATCAGTTAATTGCTGGTCAACGACGTCACCAAGCAGCCAAGATACTAAATTTAAATGAAATTCCCGCGATTGTCAGACCGGCTAATGATCAAGAACAGCTGGAGCTAGCTATTATAGAAAATGTCCAGCGTGAAGACCTTAATCCGATTGATCGAGCCAATGCCTATCAGCAGCTGATTGATGATTTCAGTTTTAGTCAGGAACAGGTAGCAAAAAAGATTGGTCAGAGCCGTAGCCAAGTTACTAACACCCTGCGTCTATTGCATTTGCCTAACGAAGTCAAAAGGGCTATAATTGAGAACAAGATTTCTGAGGGGCACGCAAAAGTGCTCTTAAGTTTACCCTCACAAACGGAAGTTTTACGCCATTTTAATAGGGTTTTAGCCAATAATTTGACTGTTCGTGAAACGGAAAAACAGGTCAGAAAAGTGTCTGTCAAAGCACATCGGCGCAAAATCAGCACTGATCCAAATATTACGTCATTAGAAGATGGTTTGAGCAAAGAATTGGGCACAAAAGTCAAGATATCGAAGCGCGGGAAAAAGGGAAATATTACGATAGAGTTCTATTCAGAGGAGGAATTATATTCTATAGTCAAGAAGCTTAATAAATAATTGTTTATATCAACATGGAAGTATTTCAAAAGAGACAGTCATTCTCACTAAAAACATTTTTCAAAAAAGAAACAGATACAATCTTTGATGTGATTATTAAATGGTCAGTTTACCTAGGGGTCTTCCTAGTACCATTATTTTTCTTAACCACAACGAGAAGTCCGCATGAATTAAACAAGAGTTTGTTGTTTTGCTTATTGACTCTCATCGGTGTTATAGCCTGGTTAGCAAAAATTGCGTTTAAAAAAGGTTTTAATTTTCGCAGAACAATTCTTGATATTCCGCTTGTAGTGTATGGTCTGTTGTATGTATTGATTACGATTTTTTCAAAAAACTGGTTTGTTAGCATAACAGGGATATCAAACTACTACCATCATACATTAGTGGTGACCCTTTTCTTGATATTGTTCTATTTTTTGGTAGTGAATAACTTTCGATCTATTAAGGCAATTTCTAGCCTGGTGATAACTTTTTTAGTATCAAGCTTCTTCGTCGCGCTGATTAGCCTCTTGCAGATATTTGAAGTATATATATTCACTTCAGAGTTTACTCAGAATATTGGGTTTAACCCAGTTTTTAATTCAGTCACTCTGCTTGGCTTATTTTTAGCCTTGGCTCTACCTATGAAGCTGGCTTATTTAGTTAACTTCAAAAAAGGAGCCCAAAAATTAATATTTGGACTATTTGGAATTTTAGACTTTCTGGTAATCTTTTTATTGGACATGAATGTTGTGTGGTATGTTTTGATTGGTGGATTATTCGTTCTCCTGTTATTTCTCACATTACGCTCTCAGAGTCTAGAATCACGTTGGGTAATATTACCAACGATCTTACTTGTTTTGTCCGCTGTGTTAATCTTCGTAGATGTGGCTGATGTGACAGACAAGTATTTACCGGAGGACTTAACACTAGATCATCAAACCACCTGGTCAATAGCTCGCTCTAGTCTTAGCAGCTCTGCCTTGTTTGGTACCGGACCGGAAATGTTTTCTTCATCCTTTGTTGAGCATCGTCCTGATAGTTTTAATCTGACAGATGTTTGGAATTTATCGTTCATGAAGGGTTCAAGTGAGTTTTTACAGATTTTAACTACAACAGGACTTATAAGTACGGTTGTGTATCTATTCTTTTTACTCAAGTATGGCTTGACCTATTTGATACGTTTAATCAAAGACCGCGGTGACAATCAGCCTTGGTTTTTGAAATTGACCGTACTTCTGCCTTGGCTAGCTATATTTGTACTTATGTTCTTCTATCCGTTTAGTTTTGTGTTAAGTTTTGTTTTCTGGCTGTTTATGGCTCTGGGTGCAAGCCTTATGACAAAAGATCAGGGAGATGTTATTGAAACACGACCTGCCCCAGCCGTTGGCTTTGTTACTTCGATAGCCTTTTCTATGTTAGTGGTTCTAGGAATAGTGTTTATCTGGGGGGCAGCAACTATCTGGTCAGCAGACTACAACTATATAAAAGGTAACCAAGCATTAGCTCAAGATGAGTTTGTAGAATCTCAGGAACGCTACGATAGGGCCATACAACTAAATGGTAAGGAGTCAATTTACTATTATTCCTTGGCTAATGCCTATATCTTGCAGGCTCAATCCATATCACCAAAAAACGAGCAAGACGTTGAGACTGTAAATAATCTAACAATTAATGCACAGTCAGTAGCAGTTGATGGCCTAAATATTGATAATGATGATGTACTAGCCTTTCAAAGCTATATCAACATAGCCTCTTCTCTCAGTCAATATGATCCAGCATATTTATCCAGTATTGCCCAAGCATATGACGAGCTAATCAAGCTTGATTCAAATAATCCATTACACTATATCAATGCCGGGGATAATGTGATTCTCATACAACAACAGATAATTGCCAGCATACCTGAAGACGATGAAGAGCAGGCAGCGCAATTACGGGAGCAGGCTAATCAATTACTAAATAAGGCGCAGGAGTATTATAGAAAAGCAGTTGAAGTTAAAAATGACTATGTTGATGCCGGTCTTAAGGTAGGCCTTATCTATGAGTTGGTTGGTAACGTTGATCAGGCCATTACAGATATTGAGAAGTTAGCGGAAGCATATCCTTTAAGAGTGGATGTATTGTATGAGCTGGGTCGGTTGTATCAGGATAATGATCGGTCAGATGAAGCCAAAGAAATCTTTATATCAATAGTTAACGTTTCTCCAGAACATGCAAATGCGAATTATAGATTAGGTGAGATATATCAAGAAGAGGGCGACACTGATACGGCGATTAGTTTATTTGCGAGAGTCTTTGCGAATAATCAGGACAATGAACTGGTCCGTCAAAAGCTGGAAGAGCTGGGCGTAACCATCAAAGATGAGTCAGCAGTTACTGAAGAGACAGTTTCCGAATAATTTAAACACATAGATAAAAAATCTCCTACTTTGAATAAGGGTAGGGGATTTTTTGATATTCTAATTATTTTTTTATAGTTGTTCGTATTTGGTAACGTGCATTACTGGTTTTGATTGACTTTAGCCAGTCGCGGTTGGGCTTAGTCCGTTTTTTATCAATTATAATCTCACACAGGTCACCACTTTTCAAAGCTGAATCCAGGCTGGACATTTTATCATTTATTTTTGCACCTGCACATTGGTTGCCTAGCTCAGTATGAATAGAATATGCAAAATCAACAGGTGTCGAATCTTCAGGTAGGTCGATAACATCTCCGTTGGGAGTGAAAACGAATATTCTGTTTTGAAAGGCATCAATCTTTAAAGACTCTAAATATTTTTTATTATCGTGGAGCTTCTTTTGCCAATTAAGCAATTGGTCAATCCAGGCTAGTTTTTTTTGTGGCAAGGCAGAGCGTTTGTCTTGTTCACTGTACTGCCAGTGTGCAGCGATACCGTGTTCAGCTAGGTCGTGCATTTTTTTATCTCGAATCTGAAATTCTACTACAGTGCCATTGTCACAAAAAACTGTAGTATGAATAGATTGGTAGCCGTTGGGTTTTGGGGTGGCTATATAGTCTTTTATTCTGCCTTTTAACGGTCGCCAGAGCTTATGTATGATGCCAAGTGTGGCGTAACAGTCTTTTATGTCATTTACGATTATGCGCAGAGCTGTTAAATCGTAGATCAATTTAATATCATTATCATGTTGGATCAGTTTTTTGTGCAGACTGTAAAGATGTTTTGTACGGCCGTGTATATCAATTGGTTTGATACTTTCAAGGGCCAGCTCCTTGCGTACTTTTTTCTTGATTTCCTTATAACAATCCTTCTGTTGATCAGTCTCTTGGTCAAATAGTTTCTTGACGCGTGTATATTCATCAGGATTAACATATTGAAAAGCCAGGTCTTCTAAAGTACCTTTGATCTCCCCAATGCCTAAGCGGTTAGCGATGGGTGCGTAGATTTCTAGTGTTTCAAGGGCAATACGTTTTTGTTTGTCTGGGCGTAGTGAAGACAGGGTGCTCATATTGTGCATACGGTCAGCCAGTCTGATCAAAATGACACGGATGTCAGCCGCCATAGCCACAAACATTTTTCTCAAGTTCTCCAGATATTGTTCTACTCCACGATACTTTATTTTACCCAGCTTTGTAACGCCCTCAACTAAAAAAGCCACCTCATCACCAAAATGACGCTTAATCTCGTGAATTGATTCATCCGTGTCTTCCGGGACATCGTGAAGCAGGCCAGCAATAATTGTTGCTTGGTCCATCCGTAGCTCTATTAATGTATCGGCTGTTAGCAATGGGTGGTTAATATATTGCTCACCGGACAAACGTACTTGGCCCTGATGAGCTGATTTGGCAAAAGCACAAGCCTGTTTAAAAACCTTCGGATCAACTCTTAGTCCGTATTTTTTAATCTTTTCCAGCAGAATTTCTGGACTAACTTTACTCATATAAGCAGTGTAGCACGGATTAATTGATAAAATCTACCTTGATGCTAATTGACAAACATATAGCATTGTGATAATTTGGACTGTCGTACATTAATAAGCAATTCACAGGATATCCAACAATAGGAGGTGTACCATGCTGTATAGAGTCCTTTTCACTCTGTTTCTGCTCAGCCTTGTTGCCGTAACGGGGTGTTATGACACGATGCGGCCGGGAGCAGGTGGCGTTGTCGGTGTGGATTATGGTGGAGTCTTTCGGCTCGATTTTGATGTGCCCAGTGATGAGATTCAGGGCACAAACTACACCAACGAGAAGATTCAGCTCATAATCTATAGGAGGTCTGGCGGTGACTGGTATGAGATTGCCGACTTCACCCTGGGTAGACACCAGGACAAAACACGCTATGTGCGTAATCTGAACTACGGTCAGCAGCTACAGATCAAGTACAAGGTTGGTAGCGACGAATACTGGTCATACTCCTACATCGAGCTTGGGTATCCATAGTTTTAGTGGGACCAAAAAGCGACGTTTCGTTTAACTACGACCCGTCGCTTTCTTTTTTATTGACTTGTATCTTCTTTTGGGCTTGAATAATTCCATCGCTCTGCTAAAGATATTTAAGTTAGACACGTAAGCTTTTGATGATTCAATAATGAAATGCAAATTGGTTGATACTTGATAGAGGTAAAAAAGAATGATAATACTATTACCAACTATAGAGTATTATATGTATCGCCACTTTTCTTTTAGCCCCGCACCACATTGGGTGCGGGACAAGAAATAAAAGGTAGCAGACCCGCCGAGTGCTAGCGAGTCGGGCGGGGAAAGAAATCCTGGGGAAAATATTCACTCTCATTAGCATTACTACCTTGCATTGCATGGCTTGATGCTCAGATTTCCCCTCGCCTCGCTGAAGCTATGGCGAAGCGGGCCAGACCCCCGACTGCTTGGCATGTTTTTCTTACTATACCTTTATATTTTTAAACCAGCAAACCATGTTTACTGGTGATTGTCATAAATATAGCTGGTGGAATTTATTACTAGCTTGAGTCCTCTTTGGAAAATTTACATTCTTTATTGCTACAGCCCAGTACTCCCTTCTTAGCATAGACCAGAAGACTATCACACTCCGGGCATTTTTCGCCATTTGGTTTTGACCAAAGGGCGTTTTCACATTTGGGATATTGGTTGCAGGAGTAAAAAGTTTTACCTCGGCGACTTCGTCTTTCAATTATTTCGCCTTTGTTGCACTTGGGGCATTTTACTCCTGTGCTTTTTTCAATGTTCTTAATATATTTACAGTCTGGGTAGCCTGAACAACCAAAGAAAGGTCCGTAGCGCCCAACTTTTTTCTGTAATGGTTTACCACACTCAGGACATTTCTCATCTATGACTTCTGTCTCTGTCTCAGGCTTGCCATCGCTATCAATTTGCTTGGTTGTTTTACAGTCCGGATAGCCGGTGCAAGCAAGAAATTTACCAAAACGTCCAACTTTAATAACCATTGGTTTTCCGCATTTTTCACACACTTCATCTGTGTCAGTTTCAGTCAGCTCTTTTTTATCTAATTCTTTTTCTTTTGTCATTAAGTTTTTATTAAAAGGATCATAAAAAGTTTTAATTGTGTTTTGCCAGCTCTGTTTGCCTTCGGCAATCTCGTCTAGATTCTCTTCCATTTTTGCAGTGAAGCTATAGTCCACAATATCGGAAAAGTGTTTGACCAGAAGATCGTTGACTATGAAAGCTACATCAGTTGGCTTAAGGCGCCGATTTTCAATTCTTTCAGCATATCCACGATCTACCACGGTAGCAATTGTAGGGGCGTATGTTGAAGGACGGCCAATCCCTTTTTCTTCCAGTACCTTGACTAAGCTGGCATCAGAAAAACGTGGTGGTGGCTGAGTAAACTTCTGTGTGGTTTTTATTTCCAGACATGTAAGCTGTTCATCTTTATCGAGGCTGGGCAGAATCTCATCTTTAGTAGAAGTAGGATAAACCTTTAAGAAGCCATCAAATTTGATTATCTGTCCGGTGGCTCTAAATGTATATTTGTCGTCTTTGGTATTAATATCAGCTGAAGTAGCTTCTAGTTGAGCTGCACTCATTTGGCTGGCCAGGGCTCTCTGCCAGATCAATTTGTAAAGCTTATACTGTCGTTCGTCTAATGCGTCTTTTAGTTCTTCAGGTGTTCGGTGGACAGAGGTTGGTCGAATAGCCTCATGGGCCTCTTGAGCTGATTTTGATTTAGTTTTATAGACTCGGCTTTCTAGATATTCTTGACTATAATTATTTTTGATAAAGTCTGCTGACTCAGAAGTAAATTTTTGTGACAAAGTAAGTGAATCCGTTCTCATGTAAGTAATCAAACCAGTCGATTCACCGTTGATCTTAATACCCTCATAGAGGCGTTGGGCCAGCATCATTGTTTGTTTGGAGGAGAAATATAGACGACGATTGGCCTCTTGTTGCAACGTTGAAGTAATAAAAGGAGGAGAGGGATTACGCAGGGTCTTTCTCTTAGTGATGTTACCTATATGATAAGCTTGGTCAGCTAAGATTTTTTGTAATTCATTGGCTCGCTCTTCAGTTTTAATCTCCATCTTCTTGAGCGATTTGCCGTCAATTTTTAGGAGCCTCGCGTTAAAAGACTCTTTTGCCTTTCCCTTGAAACTTCCATTTATTTCCCAGTATTCATCGACTTTAAATTTTTTAATTTCTTCCTCTTGTTCGACTAATAATCGGACTACAACTGATTGTACTCGACCGGCGGATAGGCCTCGCGCTATCTTTTTCCACAAGAAAGGGGAGAGCTTATAGCCGACCAAACGATCAAGTATGCGACGAGCTTGCTGTGAATCTACCTTATTGATATCAATACCACGAGGGTGTTTGAGAGCTTCTAGGATTGCCTCTTTTGTGATTTCGTGAAAAGTTATCCTTTTTGAGTCCTTTACTGGTGTTTTTAGGATTGAGGCTAGGTGCCAAGCAATCGCTTCACCTTCACGGTCTTCATCAGTGGCATAGTACACCTGATCGACCTTAGAGGCCTCTTTTTTCAGCTCAGTAACTGTTTTTTTGCTTTTTGAAGGTATTTCATATACTGGTTCGAAGTCTTTATCGGTGTCTACTCCTATTTTACTTTTAGGCAGATCTCGAATATGACCATTGGAAGATCTAATAATAAAATCCCTCCCGAGAAATCGAGAGATAGTTTTAGCTTTAGTTGGTGACTCGACAATAACTAGATTTTTAGCCATGGATGATTTACTGATTCAAGATATAAGTTTGTGGTTCTATTTGTTTTATCTTACCCGCTATCTCCATAAGGGATAACGAGGAATTTATAGTACTAATATCCAGTTTACACTTTTCAATAATTTGGTCAACTGTTTGCGGTCCAGACTCCAATGAATTAATAATTGCTTCTTCTTCTTGGTTGTCCGGTAAGATTGATTCTGACCTAGTAGTAACGTGACCATCAATTGAAAATAATTCTAGCACATCGTCCACCGATGTTACAACCCTAGCCCCCTTTTTTATCAAATTATTAGTACCTTTGGCGTTTATTTGGTAAACATCATTTGGTACAGCGAAAATTTCACGATTCTGCTCCAAAGCAAAATATGCCGTTATCAACGCACCGGATCTTCTAGGTGCTTCGATAACCAGAGTCCCACGCGCAAGACCTGATATAAGGCGATTTCGTGCTGGGAAATTCTGTCTCAATGGCTGCATGTTCGGCGGGTATTCGGAGATTATGGCGCCCCCAGATTCGATGATATTTTGGGCTAATTTACGGTTAGCTGAAGGATATATATTATTCAGACCAGAGCCTAAAACTGCCCAGGTACAGCCATTTACTTCGAGAGTGGCTTGGTGTGCCAGACTGTCTATCCCATAAGCCAAGCCTGAAGCAATTACTACCTGTTTTTGTGCTATCTGACTGACCAGATCATGTGTGATCCTGGTACCGAATGAACTTGGTTTGCGTGTACCTACAATAGCCAGCACAGTATCAATATTCATCAGCTTACCCCGGTAATAGAGAATAGGCGGTGGGTTATAAATCTCTTTGAGTAATATGGGATAGTGTTGGTCAGATATGAAAACAGTCTTGATACCATCCTGTTGCAGTTGATATACTATTTCTGATGGATCAAGTCTTAGACGTTGATGAATAATTTTTTCGGTTAGCTTTTCGCTCAAACCAGATTTTAGTAAATCGTTTTTTTCAGCTGTCCAGGCATTTTTTAAATCAGTAAAATATTTCTGTAGTTTGTAGAATGCAGATGGCACCATGCCCTCAATAGCTGAGAAGGCAAGCCAGTATTTTTTTTCGTTTGACATAATTGTATATATAGTGCTAGTTTATTATGGGTGACAAACAATGAGGTTCTTTGCAAATAGAGGAGGTGGCCTGTGTGGTTAACCAAGATAGGGTGTGGTTTTCTGATGGCAATTGTTACGCTGGGCAGTGCCTTGATACAGCTTCTATCGCTCTTCTTAGGCTTTGGCTTCATGATTGTTTGGGGGATTAGCCTCCGGATTTCACCAAGTCAGGTCAAACAATAACAAAACGCAGGATTCCCTGCGTTCTTTTTTATAGTATCAGAAGGGTGGGATTTATGCAAGTAACTGCCGCAAGCGAGGATAGCCTGTCACGCACTTGATGCGGGGATCATCCTCGCATACAAAAGAAAAAGACCCACCAAAGGCGGGTCAAAGCATACCTGGGAGAATAGAGGAGTCGCTACTCAACCGAAAAGGTCTGTCAGAGCCGTTAGCATATCCGCGCCAAAGGTTCCTTCTCGGGCCGCATGTCGGGTTACCTCGCCACCCAGCTCCGCGCATCAAGATGCGATAGACAAACGGATCAACGAAAGGTGTTCGTGTCGTTCTAGTTCGGTCATCCCTTCGTTCACGTAGGATTCTGAGAATCATGCTACGGTCTAATGGAAACGGTGGGCGAGTGGCTCTGAATGTGGACTTTTGAGGCCAGTGACTGTAGGTGGTACGTCTGCGTGGGCGACATGGCCATATACGAGCATGCGTGGTACGACCTCGCCACCCGACTCCTCTTGTTCCTACACTGTCTCTTCTATAACTCATAACCCCTCCATGGATTAAAGAACAACGCCTATAGTAATTATTACAGTCAAAAATTAGTGTTGTCAAGTTTTATATTGATAATAACTAAAAAATCCCACTTCTACGTAGGATTCTTTGGTGTGGCTAAAGATAATATAAAGCAAATACCCGCCATCGCCTGTTAGATTAAATGGTATGGGTATATTATTGAGCTTTGGCGGGTTCTTTGCAGTGACAAAAGCAATAATAGCAACAGATCCCGCCATTCGCTCACAAGAGTAATGCTGTGGGTCTAGATTATGGTTACGGCGGCCTGCCCTGCCTACCGGCAGGCAGACGGCAAGGCAGGGACTCTTTACAGTGGCTAAAGGCAATGCTAATATGTTTTATTATTACTTCGTTCGATTTTTATTAAATTGGTTTAATGTAAAGAAAAAGCCGCTTCTATCGAGAGGGGCGGCACAAAGTGTGACAATTGAGAAGTACTTGGATTAATTTGATTCCGGCGATTGATCCTAGTATGGATGCCGCGATTATCCCAATCACACGTATCCATGGACTCGTGTCTGGACGCAGATGGATCATTATTGCCAGAGTGGCACATAGAACCATGCTGAGCCCGAGTCCGAAAAGTGAACTGCCAATGAGCTTAGGCGTAAACGTAAGCAATCCTTTCAGTTCTGCAGGACTACCGCGCCAACCAACACCTGCGATTACAGACGACTGTTGAGTAGCGGAAAGACTCATAAAGCACCTCCTGTCTATATCTACCAAGGTTGGAGAACAGCTGACTATATTAGCACTATTAATAATATTATGTCAACCTAAGTATCTGTCTGGTCTTTGTTTTTAAAAATATTCACCACCTGCTCAATTTCAATAAACCACTTTTTCCCAAGACTTTCGAAGTCTATTTTTATCTGGTTCTCGCCTAGAATCCAGGCCGGATTGGACTTAAGTAATTTGGCAATCTGATCGGGGGTATATTGAGTAATAAATTTAATGACTAGGCGTGGTTTAACAGAACCATTGTCAGTTACATGTATAGTGTCAATACTGGCAATGTTTGTGTTTTGTATCTGAAGTTTGAGTAGTAATAAGCGATAGAGATTTTTCAGATTAGGCGGATGTGGTCCAAATTGTTTGGACACGGCAATGAACCTTTCCTCCAGTTCATCAGACTCTTGGGCATCAGAAAGCTCCCGATAGATTTTCAAGCGTTGATTTTCCAGAGTTACATAGTCTTTAGGGATTGTGATGGGCAGGGGCAGATCAATAGCAATATCACGCAGCTGTTTAGCGGGTTGCCCGGTCTTTAATTCTTCAATAGCTTGATTGAGTAGGCGAGAGTAGAGGCTTAAGCCAATAGTATTTACACGGCCATGCTGTTCTCTTCCCAAAATGTTTCCTACGCCTCTGATTTCCAGGTCACGTAGGGCAAGCTGGAATCCCGATCCCAGTTCTTTGGCTTCGAGAATAGCCTGGAGTCTTTTTTTGGCTTCACCTGTGAGCTTGGTTTGAGGATAAAGAAAATATGCATAAGCCTGTCTATTTCCACGGCCGATCCTTCCCCTTAATTGATATAGCTGAGCCAGGCCAAAGCGAGTTGCATCTTCGACTATCAGGGTGTTTACGTTGGGTAAGTCAAGACCGTTTTCAATAATAGTAGTAGAAACTAAGACATTTATTTTCTTATTATCAAAATCAGACATGGTTTTAACCAGCTCAGGTTCAGGTAATTGACCGTGAATGATGCCGATCTTAGCGTTAGGTATCAATTTTTTTAGTTCTTCGGCTTTCAGTTTAATAGTTTCGACACGATTATAGAGAAAATACGCTTGACCCTTGCGAGCCAGCTCAGCTTCAATGCTTTTTTTAATCAGCTCATCACTTCTTGGTCGGATAATGGTTTCTATTGCCTGACGACCCTCGGGTGGTGTGCGGATGACAGACATATTACGAATTGTGGCTAGGGACAGGTTTAAAGTGCGAGGAATGGGTGTAGCGGTAAGCGTCAGAATGTGAGCGTTGATGCGTAATGATTTAAGTTTTTCCTTATGCCTGACGCCAAAACGTTGTTCTTCGTCAATAATTATCAGCCCCAGGTTTTTAAAAGAGATATCGCCTGATATTAGACGGTGGGTGCCAATTACAATGTCAACTTCACCGGTTTTAAGACGAGCAATTACATCTTTTTGTTGAGCTCCTGTTTTAAAACGACTTAAGGACTCAATAGTAACCGGAAACTTTTTGAGTCGTCTATTAAAAGTATCAAAATGTTGTTGGGCCAGTATGGTTGTGGGGGAGAGAACGGCTACTTGCTTTCCGTTGGCTACGGCTTTAAAAGCTGCTCGAATAGCTACCTCGGTCTTTCCAAAGCCAACGTCACCACAGATTAATCTGTCCATTGGTTCGTCACTTTCCAGGTCCTGCATAACTTCACGGATAGCAACTATTTGATCAGGCGTTTCCTCGAAAGCAAAGCTATCAGAAAGTTCCTGCTCATCGCGGGTTGATTTTTTAAATGGTTCAACTTTAACGGTTTCTCGTTGCGCGTAGAGCTTTAAAAGGTCGGTTCCGATTTTTTTTGTTTCGGCTTTTACTTTTCGTTTAACCAACGACCAGCTGGTATTGGATAGACGGTGGATCTTGGGTACGGCAGAGCCAATATATTTGTCAATTTTGTAAGCCAGCTCTATGGGGATGGAAAGTTTATCACCCAAAGCATATTCGAGAAGGAAATACTCTTTAATAATTTTGTCTACCTCGTTGGTTACCAATCCTTTGAAACGTCCGATTCCATGATCCAAATGTACGACATAATCACCTGGTTTCAGTTCAGAAATAAAACTTAAGTCAGTAGCTCGTTTTTTCTTGGTCAGCTGTTTTTCTTGTTGTCCGAATATTTCCGGCTGAGTTAACCAAACGACTTTTTGATCGGACCAGACAAAGCCACCGATCTTTTGATCCAAGCCCACCAAAGAAATATGTCTGACTTGCTTGGTGCTAATATTATTATTTTGACAAAGTTGGGCTATTGAAGACTTGATTCGTTCTGGGAAATAAATTGTATAACCCGAGCTGTTCCATTGTTTGATGTCCCGTGCTAAATTTTTTGTGTTGTTGTGATAAAGTGGCGAAGTTGAAATGTTAAAGCTGTTTTGTGTTTCCTCGTTGGGTAGGGTATGGAAGACAATCCTAGTTTGTTTAGAAACAATTTTTTCAATATATGACCATTTGTTTGTTTGTTCACCTAGTTCGTCAGGATCAGTATAAACACAGAGTCTGTTTTTGTCTCGAGCGTCTTTGAGATAATCGTACCAATGACCTGATTGGGAGTATTGATCTACGCGTTGAGGAGTGACAATTATAGAATCAAACTTTTTGATTGTCTTGCCAGTAATTTCGTGAAACTGAGCAATGTTTTTTATCTCCATTTGACCAAATTCAAAACGAACAGGATGGTTCATGTGGGCCGGATAGATATCCACTACATTACCCCGACGAGAAAAAACTCCAGGACAATCCGACTTTGTATTATAGTCATAACCGATGAGTACCAACTTCTGTGCCAACTCAGCTGGTGTAAACCGTAAACCGGGCTTGAGAGCTAAGCATTGTTCTTCATAGGTTTTCGGTGCAACGACAGATTCATCAATTCGGTCAAGCGGCAGAATAACCACACCTTGGTGAGTTTTTAATAAATGCCAGATTAGTTTTGATGGGTTATTGTCTGCCAGAGTGAAAATATCGACATTTTTATTATCGGGCCAGCTTTTTAGTAGAGTTGATAGATTGTTTACCTCAGCGCTATTTTTTACCAACCACAAAGCGCCCCGGTCAATTATATTAGGGGTGGCATGAGAGAGTAGATAGGTTTTGGCCGCTTCAGTGGGTACGCCAGAAACAGCGTAAACGCCCTGAGGGCTTGGCTCCAGGGAGATTGCTTTATTCATTTGTGATTTAATTATATCACATTCTCACCACAAAAGCAACATAAAAAAAGAAGGCCTCGCTTGTTATAGCGAAGCCCATTGATTTAAAGAGTGCGCAGCCTTCTTTTGAGCTCATAGTCAGTGACAGCGCGCCGCCAGTTGGTGAGTTCGGTTTGCTTGTTCCTCAGGAACGTAGCAAAGGTTGACCGTCCCAAAACTTTGAGAGCTAGATCACTACTGGAAAACAGTTCAATCGCGTGGGCAAAGTCGACAGGCAATGAACCAAGTTGTAACTGAGTTCTTTCTCGTGGTGTTAAGGTATAAGCATCTTTCTCGACTGGTGGAGGTGGTCTTAGTTTCTGGGCTACGCCTGTAAGACCCGCTCGGAGCATACAGGCTAAGGCCAGATAAGGGTTACAGGCTGGATCGGGTGAACGAAGCTCCAGACGAGTAGCCACCTCATGACCTGGTTCATAGTCAGGACGACGCACTAGAGCTGATCGGTTCCTGCTTCCCCAACAGACGTAAACGGGCGCTTCATAACCGGGAATAAGACGCTTGTAGGAATTCTCCCATTGGTTGAAAACTAGGGTGAGCTCAGGGACATACTTAAGTAAACCTGCTAGGAAACGACGGCCAAAAACGGAGAGATAGTGGTGTCGCTGGCCATTGTGTCTCGCAAAGAATAGGTTTTCCCCCGCACGATCAGTAATGCTCATATGAATATGCATACCCGAGCCATTTTCATCTGACAGAGGTTTTGGCATGAATGTGGCGATCAGGTCGTGTTGCTGTGCGATCAGCTTGATAACCCAGCGTGCAAGCAAGATCGAATCAGCCATTACTAGAGCTGGTGCATAATTCATGTCAATCTCTTGCTGTGATGGACCAACTTCGTGATGACCAATCTCTTCCTCGATGCCAAGCTTTCTCAGGGCTGACATCATTTGGGTTCTAAGGTCCAGTCCTTGACGGTCTTCTGTAAGTGCGTAGTAGCCACCACGATCGAGCGGAGTAGGACTCGAACCATTAGAAAATAGGAAAAACTCCAATTCAGCTCCGGCATTGACAATCCAGTCTTTACGGTCGGTTTCAGAAAGCACGCGACGCAGAGTATACCTGGGATCACCCATAAATGGGCGACCACTTGGTCTAACTATATCGCATACGACTATACCGGTAGGTTCGTCAGCAATCTTCCAAGGAAGTACCCGTGCTGTCCTGGGGTCAGGGATGGCTCTAAGATCACTTTCCTCAATCCGCGCAATGCCATCTAGGGAGGAGCCATCAACTCCGACACCACGCTTGAAAACTCTGGGCAGTATACCGATACTGACTTGTAGAGACCTGGGCTGACCACGAATGTCTGGAAATATACACAACACTTGAGTAATACCAGCGCTTTGGAATTCCTTCATGACAGCCTTAGCCGAAATATTTCGATGAAGCATATCCTCCTCCTTAACGTAGTTTTACAAAGAACAACAGCCCATTATTATATCATTCTTTTTAAAAAAGCATAATACTACTAACAAATTAGCTAAGATTAGCCAATTATAATTATATCGTTGACATACACGTGTCAAATCATTTAACTATGACACCGAAATTCCTCTTTTGGTATCATAGAAAATGACGCTAAAGAAGGCATTAATTTGTTAGTTAGATTAATATTTTCGTGACCTTTTTTATTTTGATAAATTTTAAAAAGATTATCT
>JAHIZJ010000024.1 GCA_018814765.1 Patescibacteria group bacterium | reverse complement strand
GAGATAAATATATTCTTAGATAAAAATAAGATAGTTTTCCAAACAGATGAGGTAATCATCATTTCAAGATTGATAGAAGGGAAATTTCCGGATTATGACCGGGTAATTCCTAAAGACCAGGATAAGAGTTTAAAAATTAATAATCAAAAACTGTCTTCTACCTGTCGAAGAATAGTTTTAATGACATCAGAGAAGACTAATATAGTAAAGCTGGATATTTCTAAAAATAAAATAAACTTCTCTTCTAACACACCAAATATGGGCGATGCAGAGGAAGAATTAGAGGTATATTATGAAGGGGAAGATATGCAAATTGCCTTTAACCCCAAATATATTATAGATATTTTAAAGAATATTGAACAAGAAGAGATAACTATTTTTCTTAAAAACGCATCAAGTTCAGGGATGATAAAACCAGGAGAAGAAAAAGAAGGAGAGGAATATTTATGTGTGCTTATGCCGGTAAGAACCTAATCAAACAAAACATTTGGTTAATTATTTATATTGCAATCTTGCTTTTTCAGTCAGGGTGGATTGTTAATCTTCAATCTAATGTAACTATATCTAACTTATTGATAATTGAATTAACCAAAGAAATTGTTTTATCTAAAAGATTTATTGCTTATCCTGTACTCTGCACTGTTTATAACCCTGTTAAAAGTCAAACCGACAGCACCCCACACTTGACGGCAACAAATCAAAAAATAACAGAAAAAACCGTAGCGGTCTCAAAAGAGTTAGAAAACTTCTTACCTATGGGTAGCAAAATCCAATGGAATGATAAATTATTGATTGTGAATGACAGGATGAACCAAAAAACGATTAAGGGGTTACAATTAGACCGATGTGTTTTTGAAAAGATTAATTTTAAGGAGAATGCAGTGCTTTTAGTACCATTTGAATTTAACTATTAATGGAGTTTTAGAAAATTAAGGAGACTATAAAGGAAGAAGCAGGAAATAAAGATGATTAAAAAATGGACTGAAAGCGAAATAGAAATACTAAAAACCCTCTTAAAAGAAGGCAAGACATACGCAGAAATGTCAACAGTATTAGGGAAAACTGATAGGGGTATTCAACATTTTATCTATAAAAAAAATCTGCTATATAATCCATTAACCCAAAAAAAATAACTAATAAAACAGTACAAGAACTACTAACTAATTTCACACTATTAGATTTAGATGACATCAAACATAGTCCTTTATTTGATGAAACATTAAAAACTTATTATAGCAAAGCATTAAAACAGTATAAAAATTTAGCAAAAGAATCACCTGTCGCAATGCGGATGATACCTCGATTAGTTATGATTGAGGCATTATTAGACAAAGCAATTGTACTGTGTAGTCAATTACAAGGAACTGAAGAAAAATCTGCTTTATTAGGTCATATAGAAAAATTCACTAAAATATATTTAACCCTTTCAGAAGGTTTAAAAGTATTACCCAAACAAAAAGATAAAGATGATATAGACGATATTGCTAAGAGCAAAGAATTATCCGCTTATGCTTTTTATAAACAGGCAAAGAAAAAATCAATAAATATGCAACCTAAAAACGAGAAAGAAGAAACAGCATTACTTCATAAAAAAATAGAAGAAATGGAGCTCTGATATATTATGGCTTTGAGGCTTAGTCAAGGCTGAACTCAACGAAACAATGCCTGAGATGGTAGGAGGTAATTTAAAATGAAAGAAAGTCGTTGTAGTCATAGTGGGTGGAATGTTCCTGACAAAATTCTGTGTGGCAGAAAGGTAGAGCATCCCCTGTGTGATTTTTTAGGGAAGGAAGAAAATTGTCCTGTGTCAAAACTAATAAAAGGTAGTCAAGAAGTTGACCGTCAAAAACAAAAAACTTCTCTGGCAACAGAAACAAAAAAGAAAGATGGCAAAAGATAATTTTTTACCAGAAGATATTAGAACATTGCAATTAAATCCGTTATTGGCGGCAAAAGTTATTTTAAATTTAGACTTCCCACCACACGAAAGAATACGCATTAATGGTAGGAAACTTGTTGACGGGACACAACAAGGGGGGTTGTGGTGGAGTAAATGGTTTCTTGACCATTCAGGTCGGGATACTGCCAAAACGCATAATAACGCTGTGGTAGCTGCATTGAGATGTTGCCTATTTCCCAATAGAACAACAATCATTTTAAGTCATAAATTTTCCGTAGTATCTGAAGGATACTTTTCAGCCCATTTTCAGAAGTGGTATGACCAAAATCCCCTTTTTAAAAAACAAGTAAGAAAAATCCATACAAAGCCAGATAAGGCTAAAATAATATTTAAAAATGGTTCTGAGATTTTAGGGTTGCCTACCGGTTTAATGCGAGAATGTGTTTCTCTACGAGGATGGCGATCTAATGATATATTCCTTGATGAATGGGTGCATTATTCAGACCAAGACTTAATTAGTGATGTAATCATACCCATTGGCACAAAAGAAAATCTATTGAGTAAAGATATTGTTAATTCAGACCCTCTCTTATATTCAGTAGTAAGAAACCATATTGTTTTCACCAGCACGCCTGGTTATAAATTTGAACCTGCCTATCAACGAATAAAATATTTTCATGCCAAAAAACAACAACACCCTAAAAACTTTGACTGGCAAACATGGAATTATTCAGATATTCCTCCAGAATGGGATTGGATTATTGATAGAGATATTTTTGAAGATGCAAGAGAAAATTTACCAGGTTCAATCTTTAAAATGGAATGGTTGGGACAATGGGCTGACTTTGGAGAAAGTTTTTATAATCCTGAACTTATCCAACAAATACGAATGATAGATAATAATGTTAAAATTAAATTATTGGGAGATACGGATAAATTTTATGTGTTAGGGGTAGATGTTGCTGGTCCCGAAGGAAGAAGTGATTTTACTGTTTGTGTCATAGAAATTGACATAAAAACAGAAACTGATAGCGTGATATATTTTAAAAGACAAAAGAAGGTTGATGTTGATGAAGCGTCAGGAATATTACATCAAATAACAAAAAGATTTTCCCCTACTATTATTATGTGTGACCCTTCTGGTGGAGGAACATTTTTAGCCAAAAGAGCCTCCAAAAAAACACAAATGATTAATAATGAAGAAGTGGAATGTGTCCCTATATTAGAATCTACTGAGTGGGGAGAAGGAAAGCCAATTTTATACTTTTTCTCCGCTCGACTTGAGTTAATTAAAAAAAATTTTGGAGAATATGATGACGCTATAATTAATATAGCACATAATAAACTTCAGTCTGCTATTGAAAAAAGGCAACTCGTGGCACCAAATGAAGCATCGCCAGTTACAAACAAAGAAGAAGAAGAGGTGTTAGAAAATATTAATCAAGCATTCAAAGAATTAATTGGTGTGCAATTACAAAAAGGAAGAGACGGCACTCCTCAAAAAACAGCGAGGGGATACTATACTTTTTTGGGACATAGATGTAGTGCTTATGCCATTGTATATGCCAAAGTAGCGGCATTTTTATTTAGAAAATTACAAGAGAGTATAAATGAGAATAACGAAAATAATAAATATGTAACTATGTGTCCGATGGAAGAAGACGAAGAACGAACAATGAACTATTTTTAAAAATTCAAGTCAAAAAATCTCCCGCCTTCAGGCGTAGAGATAGAATATTTTAAATAAAACTTGACAAATCTTGCAAAATGTGATATTGTCAAAGAAGGCAAGTGAGTTAAAAGGAAATCAATTCATCCCCACCAATAAATTCGGGAGTTTTAGAAAATTAAGGAGAATATAAAAGATGATAAGTAAAATATCAGCCGTAAAACCTTTACCCATCAAAAAAGAAAAATCGAGTGATTACGAAACTATGTCATCTGGGTTAGAAGATATAGTTGGATTACCAAGAAAACCACTATCAATCATTAAAGGGGAATATAACCCCAAAGACTTAATATCTAAAATTATAAAAGCCCAAGAATTTCGTAAGAGACATCATTTAATCCAACCGTTACTCAATACTACCCTTGATTTTTGTTCCGCAGGATTCCATGTAGAATATGGTGTTACTGGGGCTATCAAAAAGTTTATTAAACTAATCACATCAGGAAAAGACAAAACCTCAGAAATAAAAAAATATTATGATGACTTTAATCGTGTATGGGATATGGACAAAAAAGTTATTAAGATGTTAGATTCTCTAATAACTACTAATAACTGTGTAGTTATTGGGCAGAGGGATTTAGTAACGGGAGAAATCATTACATTAAAAGTTGTCAATCCAGCAAAAGTTGAAATAATCCGTACCTTTGGACCAAAGAATATGCTTTTACTCGAATTGGATGATGACTTTGTTACAATGGTTACAAAATCTAATGAATATTTTAAAAAGAAATTAGACAAAACAGAAATAGCAAATATACTAAATAATATTCCTGAAAAATACAAAACTGCGGCTTTATCTAATGAAAGAGGAGTTAAAAAGGTTCTTCTCAAAGAAGAAGATGGCGATTTCTGGTTACTGAAAACTAAAAGAGAGCAGGAAGAAGAAGGGTTGGAAGAACCCGACATGTGTGCCATTTTTGAATTATTGGCAACATACGATTTATTAGACGAGGCAGACCAAATATCTGCTTTCATTCAAAAGGCATTAATTGTTTTAGTTACACAGGGAGAAACTCTGGTAGGGAAAAATCCTTCCGACCAAAAGGCTGGTTGGTTACAAAAAGGAGAACGCAAAGAATTAGAAACGCTATTTAAAAAACCAATAAAGGGGTTTTATGTTATTGGTAATCATTCTACCAAAGTAACATTTATCCATCCACCACCAGAACTTTTTGCTGATGCTAAATACGAAGCAACAAGACGAAAAATCTTTATCTGGAAAGGATTAAGTTTTGCTCTTATGGAAGGGACTGGTGGGAGTTATGCAGTAGCATGGATTAATCTACGCAAATTCTTAGCTGAAATACAATACTATCGGAGATTAGTCAGTAGGTTACTGGAAGAGTTATGGTCTCACCCTGCCGTAAGACCTGATTTTATGGCTGAAGATGATGCCTTACCCAAAGCCCGATTTGATGAGCAAATCACAGAAGAACCTCGCACACTATTAGCAAAAGTGCAGTTTGGGGTATCACAAGGGATATTAAGCATTAAGACCGCATTAGAAACGTTAGGATTTAGACCTCGCAATGAGCGGTTTAATAAGTTAGACGAAATACAAGAAAGAGGTTTGTGGAGTAGAATCTGGGAGCCAAATCAAGGATTAACAACACCGGCAAATATTACTGAATATCTTTACGAACCAGAACCAACGCCACCAGCACCACAAAAACCGACTAAAAAAACGCCAGGGGAAAAAGGGAGACCTGCTAACGAACCAGTGAATGATACTCAACCACCAAAACCCTCAACAACTTGACACTCTCCACGGCTAAAATACTTTATCTCATAACCCCTTTAATATCAACCACTTACAAACTACTTTACTTTTTCTTCAAAGATAACTAAAAAAATACTTGACAAATTAAAGTAAATATGATACAATTAGAGTAAATTCAAAAAGGAAGGTGATACCATTGATGGGACGACCATTATTCCTAACTCGTGAAAAAGTCTTGATGTTGTCAGACATAATGGCGAAAGACCCGCCAATCTCTTTACCAACACTTAGAAAATGGATAAAGGCAGGCGAGTTTAAAGACATTATTTTTAAATATAGCCGATACTATTATCTTAAGGAAACTGACTGGGATAAGTTTTTGGCAAAATTTAAACTGAAGTAATGTGGGCTTAAAAAGGTGTTAAAAGAGAAAAAAATAAGGCAGAATTGATTTAGTAAAGATGAAGGCGAGTCCCTTAAAATCCCTTCCGTGAAAGGGAATAGCAAATGCTGAGTGGAGATTGGCTACCTACTAACAAAAAGAGGGGCAGGGTAAACATTTTAGAGACAAAACGCTAATCGGGTGAATTTGAGAAAATCGTATGTTTCTCAATCTCGCCTTCATCTTTACCATACTTTAATCCTGCCTACCGTCCACTAACAACCTTTAGTAAAATGATAGGCGGTGGGCAGGATTAATTGGGCAACCTAAAGGTTTTTTGGAGTTGGGCATCCTCCCGTCTCCTTTTCGACTGGCGGGTTGCCCAATATAAAAGAATAAAGGCAGGTGAAAAAAGATGAAAGTTTATCAAGACGGCGAGGATGGTATGACGATTATCGTGGAGGGTAATCAAGTAATTATAGCCGATACCGTTGAAGGAGAATCACCAGTGGAAGCATTTGACGGAGAAAAATGGATGTCGTATGATTACGAGAATATCCCAAAAAAGATTGAAACTTTGATAGATACGGCTTTAGGAATCTGTGATGATTATGAAACAAAAAGTTTTGAGGACATTCCGGAAGACATACAAAAACTCTTGCCAAAAGAAGTACAAGAAATGGTTGAGATGGCAAAGGAAGATAGGTAGGTGATTAAGATGGATACCTTCTTGAATTGCAAAAGGTTGCGGGTAATATGTCAAGGAATAAAGACTATAATCTATTACTTAATAAAAGACTACCTTCCAAAACCTAAAACTTTTAAAAAGGTAAAGGTGATAATAATAGTAGGGGACGAGACTCTTCCAAAAGGGTTTTTGTTACCGCAGGATTTTTTAGAAAAAAAATAAAAGAAAAAAGGAAGAAATGTAATATGATTAAAAGGTTAGTTATTAAAAACTGTTTAGGGATTGAGGAATTGACTATCAATCCAAGTAAGGTTACAGTAATTAGTGGAGGAAATGAAAAGGGCAAAACATCTATTTTGGAAACGATAGAGAAGGCTCTATACAACACCACACGGCGGGATAAATTTGTGCGGACAGGGGCAGAAAAAGCCTATATTGAACTTGATACTGATGATGGGATACATATATCACGGATAGTCGCAGAGGATGAGGCAGGCTTGGATAAAGGCACTGTGAAAGTTACTCAAGACGGCATTCCCGTAAAATCCCCTGAAACCTTTTTAAAGGAGCTATTCGGGATAAGTGGGAAGAAATCAGACATTTTTGCCTTTAATCCGGTGGACTTTATGCTAAAGAAAGACACCGAGCAGACGAACATTCTTTTAGGATTGTTGCCGATTAAGGTTACTCCAGAGGATGTTCAAGCATGGTTCGGAGAGGCACCCCGAATCAACTATGAAAAGCACGGCTTACAGGCAATCAAAGATTTAGAGCAGTGGTTTTATGAAGCAAGACGAGAGGCAAATAGTAGGGTAAAGGCGGTAGAGGACGAATATGAAGCAGTAGTCAAAAGATTACCTGACAATTACAAGATTAATGAATGGGAAGGTATAAATTTAGGCGAAGAATATAATCAGCTCAGGGAGGCTGAATTATCTAATCGGAAGATTACGGTCAATCAGGAGATTATCTCCAACTATGGTAATGAGATAGAAAAGATAAATAACTTCTACCTGTTGCAAGAAAAAGAAGTATTGGAAGAAGAATCCACAGAGTTGGAAAAGACTAAAAAGAACATTGATAATGACAAAACGGCACTCCGAGAACAGATAGCCTCTATTGATGAACATATCAAACGATTAGAAACCGAAAAAGCGGGATTGTGGAATGAATTAAAAAATCTTGACGCAATGAAACTAACAGAGAAAAAAGAGGCATTAAGTAAAGTATCCGCCGAGAAATTAAAGACTATTACGAACAGCAAACAATTAAGACTACTTGAAATAGATAATGCGAAAATCCAAGCGGAAAAGTATATTGAGGAACATCCGCAGATAGATACGGAAATCTTGAATGCTCGGTGTGTGGAAGTAGAGCAGATGAAGGGTTATATCCCTTTGGCGAAAGAGGTTGATGGATTAAAAACACGGCTAAAAGAAGAGATTGCAAAGGCAAATCATTGGGATACTTGTGTTCAAATTGCCAGAGCAAAACCACAAGAATTATTATCACAGGTGGAACTACCAGTGGCAGGGTTAGGGATAAATAATCTGGGTAATGTAACGATTAATGGACTACCTCTGTCTAACTTGTCAACATCTCATCAAATTAGGGT
>JAHIZJ010000023.1 GCA_018814765.1 Patescibacteria group bacterium | reverse complement strand
TCTACTACCGCTATAAGTGGAGATGATGTACTAGGTACTGATAATAATAGCATACAAGTTAAAACCCAATATCTAGCTGCTCCTGAGGTATGGGTTGATGATGATTATTATAATGGCGGTTATAACGATGGCCACATCTGGGGATACGATGCCTTTGATGATATACAAAACGGTATCGATAATGTAACAGATAATGGGGTCGTTCATGTAAAAGCCGGAGTATATTCAGTATTTAATATTATAGATCGAAATGATTTACTTATCGAAGGTTTTAATGGAGCGGTTCCAATATCTCGAGGTCATCAAATAGTATGGGACATGGCAGCAGCACAATACATACGGGTCATAATATTGATCAATAACTCAAAAGATATCATAATAACAGGATTTGAATTCCAAGGAGTTGACCTAAGCGGACGTAGTGTGGGCGTATTTTTTCAGTTATCATCTGGTTTCTTAGTGTCATAACATAATTAAATTTTATAATTTATCACCTCCTCAATGGTCCATATATGATCAGTTAAACCTGCCTTCATAAAGGGTGTTTGTCTCTTTTTATTGACCATGCATCCTTTATGTGATTTGCACAAATGATAATACCCAAAATAGAGATTCAGTGAAGCAATCAAGAGATCTTTTCTCTTAGAAAAACAGAGTGTTTTTCTAGTAAACCTTGAGTCACCAGCTCGTATTGAGAGATTATTTCTCTCAACAAAAGAGGTATTGATACAGTTACTTACAGGTGATTCTTCGAGCTTCTTTTCAATTCGTTCCTCTGGACCATAGATAATCTCCTTTGAGATTTTTACTACCCGTCCTTTCTCTCTTTCTTTGTGAACAACAGCATAATCCAGTTGTTCCATTGGAACAACCTGCGGTTTTCTAGGTCGTCCCCTCCGTCCACTCCTCTCTACAATCTCTTTAATACCGTAAACTCCCAGTATTGCATCACTGTAATGTTTCAGTTCATCACTTGTAAAGAAGGGAATAGTTGTATCAGTTCTCTCAAAAACCTTACGCAGCAGCTCCTTTGCTTCTGCTAATTTTCTTTTACCTGCAACAAAAGCTACAACAACCTTATTACGGGGATCAAAAGCAATCCAAACCCATACATCACCAAATTCAGCATATATCTTTTCTAACTCTTCCAGATTCTTCTCTTTTTTTGGATAAATGACCAGAGCTCATCAAGCTGACATTCTTCAAGATGATACTTATCTATCATCACCTGACTTATCGCATCAAAATGTTTTCCAACTCTTTTAATGATATTAGTCACTGTGTCTTTTGTACATCCAACGATTCTCCCAGTTGGCCTTGTACCATTACCCTCAACAAGACAACGGATCACCTGGTAAAACTTCTCTTCGGGAAGTCTAACACCAAACAGTGGTGTTCCTCTCCTTTCAGAAAACTTTCTTTTACAAGTTTTACATTGATAAAGATTCATATGTTCATCTTTTCCATATTTTGTTATGAACAGTATTTTATTCCTATCTACCTTGTTATAATCCCTACATTTTTCAAAAGGACAAAATAAAGTTTTTGCCCGCTCTTTTAATTTCTTTCGTTCCAGTTCAGTTACTTTCCATCCCATCCTCAATGCACCGATGGAGTAATAGCATTTATCGTATTTTAATCATGCTATGACACTAAGTCTGGTTTAATATCAAATTCAATTGTTTCCCCAAACCAAAAGGGAAATATGTATAGTTTAGCTGTTCGAGCTCATCTTAATTCTATCGTGACAATTTCAAATTGTACGATAAAAAATTACGGTAGAATTGGTATTTATTGTAGGGAAGGGACTACATTAATTATTGAGCATAATACAATTATTGGCCAAATTTATACCGCTAGTGACGGAGACTATGTTTCTTATGGTATTGAAATTGAAGCATTGGATGTAGCATCCCATGCACAAATAAGATACAATGAAATTTTTAATCATGATCATACGGGTACTCCCACATGGAGTTCAGCTGCAATTATTATAGATACGTGGCGTTATTATCAAGAAAGTATGGTAAATTGTACAGCAGTTATTGAATATAACGATCTACATGATAACATGATAGGAGTACAAATTGTTCCTAATGAACATATTCATTTTAATTACAATAGTGTACAAGATAACAATGATTTCGGAGCTGTTAGTGATCCATATTTAGATGGGGGCAATTATATATATTATAATCTCGAGGCTCGATATAATTGGTGGGGCGATTCCACAGGTCCTTAT
Organism: Patescibacteria group bacterium; assembly: GCA_018814765.1. Taxonomy (GTDB): domain Bacteria; phylum Patescibacteriota; class Patescibacteriia; order JAHIZJ01; family JAHIZJ01; genus JAHIZJ01. Next base: position 2 of record JAHIZJ010000023.1, on the reverse strand, counting down.
GA
>JAHIZJ010000022.1 GCA_018814765.1 Patescibacteria group bacterium | reverse complement strand
GCTAAGTTTTTTATATTAAAAACACAAATAAATATTGGACGTGGCTATATAAGACACTTACCTTTTCTCGACAGTGTAGGTTCCGTCTTTTTCTTTTTTCAGAGTGTAGTCGATGTAGTTGTGTTCAAAATTAGCTTCGCCGTATAAATGGGCGTGTTTAAACAAAACGTCAGCCTCTTTATTATCAAGGTGATTGAGATAGATAACCCCTTTACTGTCACCAGAAACTAATTTTCCATTAACGCGCATTGACATATTGTGTGTGGTTAATAATAACTAGATTATAGCATGAGCCTAAGGATACAAAAAGGGCTTTTTTATAAAAGCCCTGATTGATATAGTTTTTTAATCAGCTAAAGCACAGCCAGGATTCCGCAGCATATAAGACCAATCAAAAAGATTTCTCCAGGGATTGCCTGGGAACGCTCCCCAGCCAAAGCTACAGTCGGTAAAGGGGTTCATTTGGCCCATAACTAAATCTATTTCTTCGACCATAGAATCTGGTAAATCAGAGTAGTCGGTAATACCATCATGCCAGATACTGTCTATTTCACTTGCATATGTTCCGTCATTGAAGCTTAAAGGGGTTCCAAGGGCGACTGTGTTATAAAATTGCTCAGTATGATTGGATGGTATGGATATTCTATCTCCAATCAACAACCCCCACGAAAGACCTGTCAGCCAATCGGGTATTCTGTGTATGCCATTATCTCCGATATAAAACCACTCATGGCGCGTGGTGCTAACCGTTTGATGTTTTAAGTGCGAAGTGCTTATATTGGCATACCAACCATAGGCTATTTCATCGAGCCAGGCATTAAGTCGTGATAATGGTGTATTATGATCAACATGAAACTGCAGTTCATCACATCGGGCGTTGCGACGCCAACGCATCAGGTAAGACATGCTTAACTCGTTAGTGTTATCAGGATTTAGGGTATATACATGAGTTTCGTCAGCTTCAGATGGCTGATCAACCATAAAGCAATCACCAGCCATATAAGGCTCTGCTGGAAATATTCTGTCTTTCCATGTGGCAGCATCGGCTTGCGGTGTTAGGACAGCTGCAAAAAACAGTATAATTGTAAAAATTAGTAGTTTTTTCATAGCTTGTACATTAATAATTATATATTTATTATATCATCTCTACTGATAATCTACGAAATAATCTTTTTATGAGCTAACTGCGAAATTAAATGGCTCTGAATATATTCTATTGTGAGTGTATGGCGGAACTTCACTACCGTCGGCGAACTCCAAATAGGCTCGATAAGGGCCTGATGAAACGGTTGGGTTTACAATACCATGTATTGTTACTGAGTGAGTGTCAGCTGTAGCTTCCTCGAAGAAGTATGAAAAAGCTGTCTTATTGTGTATTGATAGTGGTGCTGTAATATCCGTTGTTCCTTTGCGTGAGCCGTTAAAGTTCACAATACAATCATCAGCATCGTCTGATGAGCAGGTGCCAAATGATTCGAAACCAATATCAAACGCTCCGCCAGTATCTATATCTTCTCCTATTGTAACCATGAATGTATAGCTTGATGTTTCTCCCAGAACCTCGCTGTCAGCTGTGAAGGAAATTTCTTCGAAAGAATTTGTTGGTACATCAGAAAGCGAACAGCCGGGGTTTAGATGCATCCAGTCCCAAGCAAAAAGGTCGCTATGTGGATTTCCCGGGTAAGCTGTTGGGTAAGCAAAGGCGCAGTTAGCAAAAACCATTCCACCAGACGATCTATATCGTGCAAAGAAGTCGATTTCATCACCCAAACGCTCAGGTAGATCAGAAAAATCTCTGCTTCCTTCCTGCCAAATACTATTCATATCATCGACAAAGTTACCCTCTGAGTAGGGCAGGGGTGTTCCTAGGCTAATTGAGCTATAAAAAACTTCAGTATGAGCATACGGAATTGATAGACGGTCTTTAACTAATAAACCCCAGGACATAGCAGTCAACCAATCAGGAATCCGACGGATCACGCCATTTTGTACCAAGAAGTATTCATGACGTGAAGTGCTTACTGTTTGACCTTCGAAATGCGACCCGCCAATATTCTGATACCAACCTATGGCGATCTCTCTCAGCCATGTGTTTAAACGGGTCAGCGTTGTGTTATGATCGACGTGAAATTGTAGTTCATCGCAACGAGCTTGACGCTGCCAGTTATTATAATACGCTTGATTCAGATTATTAGTATGATCAGGATTTAAAGTATAAACATGAGTAGCATCTGCCTCAGCTGGGGTATCTACCATATAACAATCACCTGCCATATAGTAATCATTGCCCTGTGTCCATTCACTAGCATCAACCGAGTCAAATGGTGTAAGGACTACTACAAAAAACAGTATGATTATGTAAATAAGTTTTTTCATAAGTTGTATCTTAAGTAATTATGTCTAATAATATCATCTATACTTGATAGTACAAGCCTTGACTTGAATATGCTAATTTGTTAACGTGAGAGGCCAAGTTATACCAGCATTTTTGGTTTACTTGGTGTTGTTCTTTCCAAAGCGCACCAAATAGGTACAGAGCTGTTAGAAGTACTAACGGAAGTGCCTGGTGTGAAGTTCAGTCAAACGAGAGACCATAGGGTCGGAGCTTGTTAGGCTGGAGGAGGTATTGTGAAGATACAAGGAGGTCCTGCTTCATTCAAAAACTGCGAAGCCTGTCTGAATAATCAGCCAGCTTTGAAGGAAGCAAGTCTGAAGCGGTGGTTGACAGTACACGCTCTATTCTTGTTGCTGGCGGTGGTGGTTTATGTGGCGGTTGATACGGTCACTACGAACAGTTGGATAATTCGATTTACCATCTCAATGGCCGTGTTTATCATCATGATTCTGGTAAACGTGATCAAGCACCCGATCGGGTATTCTGGACAGGAGTATTTCCTCTCGTTCGATGGAAGTAAACTGCACGTACATCAGAGTGTACTACCAAGCGCGGTGCTGTTAGTTCGCTATATCAACGGTGGTTGGTTGCGCAGGTTCATATACGGAATGCCAAAATATTCCCTGTCTGGTTACCAAGGAGCTTGTTGGCACATTAGTAGTTTTTGGCACCCGCCTGTGAACAATGAAGAAAGCCGGAAAAGCCTTTATCACTATTTCCTGAACTGTCAGGTCTTACTCACTGACGAAAATATGGGATCTCCTGGGTGGCTAGGGCTATTTGATGCGTTGTCATACCCAATCAAAAACAAGACTGTTTCAGTGGTGGGTAGCAGATTGGCAGAGGCCCAGAAACAGCTGAGACAACTAATAGAGGCACTACCAGTTCCAGTTCAACACCCGGATGTGTCAATGGTCATACGCAGAGCAGGTGAGCTGTCTGAAGAACTGGATCAGCTATGTGCTATTATGGTTGCTCTTACTCTTACAAGTGGGATTAAACCAAAGCCATCCCGCTTCACTCGGAAACTTGCTCGGGCAGCACTGGATGATATGCCCGAGTGGCTCCGTACCAGGATGGAAAGGTGGACAAATTGTTCAATATCTGTCTACAGGGGTAAGCTCGAAATAGTGGATGGTAAAAGAAAAAGCCAGAAAACCAAGGATGCTCCTGACCCCAGTTCCTGGTATATAGCCTGACCCTACCTTCTAATGCATGAGAAGTACCTTACCAAGGGGTTGAGTTTCTACTCAACCCCGTTTTTTATTTATGATGTGTTGTTTTAGGCGCGCAGGCACAGCGACCTGCGCTTGGAGGATGTTTATTGTCCCAGTAATTAGAATTATTTATAACAGCTCGCTGAGTGTCTCTGCTCGGCGATGTAATTTATCTACTCAGAGCACGCCCGTCATGAGCCGGGTCGAAGGAGAGACTCTGACAGATATATCATTAACACGCCCCTTGACACATTTTAACAATATGTATACAGTAGTGGCGTCAAGTGTCACTTGACATTGTTCTTTCACAAGCGCCTTTAGTACGGAAGTGGTCAGAAATTCTGACTGGATCGACTGAGGGCGGATCTCAACTAGGCGACAAGGCATTAAGACCGGACTTGTTTAGTTGGAGGAGAAGGTGATGAAATTTGATGAGAAGTGTCAGGGCTGTAGTGAGTCACGAAAACACGCAAAGAGTGGAAGCAAGCTACTACTACGCTGGCTACTGATGCAGGCAGTATTTGTGCTACTCACTGTTTTCGTTTTCATTGGTCATATGTTCATGGGAGAAACGTGGCAGCAATGCGCCGTTTGGTGTGTAATAGCAGCCGGTAGTATGTTTTCTATCTTCCACATATCAAAGCGAAAACAAAGCTTCGGACGAACCTACTACGCGTTCGTCGAGGATGATACGGGGCACGTTCATACGGCCTATCCCGAACAATGTCATACTCCGATTTTGCGGATTAGCATTGGGGGATATCTGGCTAGCGTTGTTGTCGGCCAAGTTCGAACCAGGCTGGTCAGTAGTTGGGGTTGGAGCATTCTGAAATTTAAAAAAGACCGCCTTGTCATGTTGGACAAGGAAAGTGTTCAGAGCTTCATGTTCCGACAGCATGTAATGCTCGAGGATCAGAGTGGCACGCCTATTGCCTGGTTTGATCTTGAAGGAGCTTTCAAGATGATGGTCTCACATAGATCAGTCGATAGATATCGGGCAACTTTGAGGGAGAAAGCTGTAAAGTTAGAAGACGAAAATCGGGAACTTAATCAGCGTCTTGACCAGCTGGGGAGACGTGTATATGCGTTGGAAGCTGGGCGTACAGGTAGGGTTACTCGATTAGTGGCTGGTTTAATACTTGATAGTTTGACTAGCGTTCCAGGAGAACTTCATGACGAATGGAAGTCAAACGCTAAACCAACCTTTGCTCGTTTAAGGGGCATCGTAGATGCTGGTGGATACGTCCCAAAGAGACAGAGTGAAAGGGGGCGGCGACCCAATTATGCGGGCGTTGGTGATCCTTTCTTGTTACCCCAGCTGGGATAATGATAGCGAGGTGCGCACAGTATCCTAAACACAAGGGGGTTGAGTCACGAGATTTGACCCCTTCTTTTTTATTTATGACGCTTCTACCTTTAACAATACGTAAGCGGGCAAACGTTTGCCCGCTTGAGAGTATATTATTTTATACGACGCTTTAATCTTGTGTTTTTAAAAATTCTTCAACTATTTTGATATCTTCCGGCTTGCCAAAGTCATACCAATAATCTTTTAGTTCTTGGATTTTGACCAGGTGCTGTTGGGCCAACCAAGAGATAGCGTCGGTTATTTCATATTCTCCCCGAGGAGATAGCCCAATGTTTTTAATTGCCTCAAATATTTTGGGAGTAAACTTATAAAGGCCGGCGTTGGTCATGTTGGTCGGAGGGCTAGGTGATCTTTCATGTATCTTTTTTAATAGGCCGTTGTCATCCGCCTCTAATACACCATACAGCTCCGGATGTTCAGACCTAAAGCAGGTTACATAGTTTAGATCGTCCTGATGGCGCATTGCTTTTAGGTCAGATGGAGAATAAAGATTGTCACCATTGACAGCAATAAAATTGTCCTGACCCACTTCAGGCTCTGTAGCTTCTACTGGACAGGCCGTGCCATATTTATCACTGACTCTTTCGTTCTGATCAACGATTCGCACATTCCACTCTAAGGTTTTTAAAAAGTCTGCCCATTTTTCTTTTTTATAACCAATTACAATAATTATATCAGTAAAGCCTGCCTGTGCCAGATTATTTAGAAGATAAAAAGCAAAAGGTCGGCCATTGACCGGAATCAATTGTTTTGGCAGGTCAGCGGTTAGATGACCCATTCGAGTTCCTTTTCCGCCAGCCAGAATTACTGCTTTATTAAGCATGGTTCTTTGTGTGTAGTTGTTAGTGTTTCTTTAGTAAACTATAAGCAATATACCAGAAGGAGCGAAAAACAACATCGAAAGTTCCCCAATAATATATAATTTTTCCACCGAAGCCTTTTTTGAATCGGGTAAAGCCAGCCCAGGGGTGTTTTTTGTTGTCAGTCGGAGCTACTCCCCAAAAATCATAAACCTTTGCCCCAGACGATCTTGCATCTTTGATAGCTTGCCATTGCAAGAGATGAGGTGCCATCATGTTGCGTCCTTCGTTGCTAGAAGCTCCATGAAGGTAGGTTACAGTATCTCCGAAAGACATCATTAAGTTTATGGCCAGAGTTTTGCCTTCATGTTCTGCGCGGTATAATTTAACACGGCAAGCTGAGCGTGTGTCCCACTCACCACCAAACACCTCTACCATTTTTTCATAGTATTCCTTTGAATGAGTAGTGAAGGTGTCTCTGGTTGAGGTGGCCTCAAGCAACTTCCAGAAATCTTCAACATCTTTTTTCTCCCAGCCAGTTGTAATCCGGATACCTTTTTTTTCAGCCAGACGAACATTATAGCGAGTCTTTTGGTGCATGGCCTTGAGTATGTCTTCCGGCTCAGGAGATAAATCTAGGTGCAAAGTAGTAGAAGGCTGAACAGATTTTTTTAGATATTCAACAGGATAGTCAGAAGTTAAAATAGATCGTAGGTCAGTTCTTTCGACCTGTTCAATACCGGGCTCCATGCGTAGAAAGATTGCATTGTCCTTTTTCATGTAGTTACTTTTCAGATCTGCAACTATGGTTCGCCACATATCACTCTGATCTGGCACCGGAGTTTCCAAATATACAACCGGTCCGCGAGGCGCATAATAGTAAGTGCGCTTTTTTCGTAAGGGCATCACCACGACTGATAAAGAAGCCATAATTGATTCAGGTGTAGGATCATCGGCCGGGCTTACCTCCTCATCAATAACCAGAAAGTGATAAACCTTCCGGCCTAAGCTTTTTTGAAATTCACCCCAATCATGGGATTGCAAAAACTGACTAGGATGCTGAGCAAGAAGAAAGTCAGTCAGAATATTTTTTGATGGACAGAGGACAAGTTTCATTTATATGGCAAAATTATTTGCACCTAGGACTTTTAAGGCCGCCTTGACTCGTTCCTGGGTGCCTGTGATATCTTGAGAAATTTTGTTGAGAGCGCGACGAGCTTCTGGGCGTGGATAGCCTAGCTGGACCAAAGCTTCAAGCGCATCAAGAAAGCCTTGATCGTTGACTTGGGTGATCAGACCGTCTTTTTCCAGTACGCCTTTAAGCTCAACAATAATACGCTCGGCGGTTTTTCTCCCAATACCTGAGACACGAGTCAGAATTGTAGGATCATCATGAATAATGGCCTTCTGAATTTCTACAACCGGGGCCAGAGATAGAATACTCAAAGCTGATTTTGGACCTACACCGGAGATGGTAATAAGTTTTTCAAAAAGGTTAAGCTCCTCTGTTTTAAGGAAGCCGTATAGCTCGGTAGCGGTTTCAGAAACATGCTGATGAGTATATAGTTCAATAGTTTGATCATTTTTGAATGACTCTAACAAGTCGGGATACGCATAGACTCGATATCCGACAGAATTTGCTTCAACAATGATGTACTTATCGGTTTTGAGCTTTATTGTTCCTTTTAGGTAGGCAATCATGCTTATAATATACTTAATTTTGATGAAAAAAACAAGACTTTGTTTTGCCACTTTTCTTTTAGAAAGAAAAGTGGCAGAAAAGAAATCCTGGGGGAAACATTCACTCCCATTAGCATAGCCACCATTTTTTGTATGTTTTAACGTTCAGGTTTCCCCCAGACCCCCGTCCGGTATCATCGATGACTCACTATGAATTTTTTGAAAAACGCTGGTGGTTTTTAATTTATGCTATAATACCCCCACTATGAAATTCCAGCTAAAGTCACAATTTAAACCCAAGGGAGACCAGCCCAAAGCGATTACTAAACTAGTCAAAGGAATTAAGGAAAATAAAAGATTCCAGACACTTTTAGGCGTGACCGGGTCCGGCAAAACCTTTACAATGGCCAATGTTATTAATCAAATTCAACGGCCTACATTAATAATTTCACATAATAAAACGCTAGCTGCCCAGCTGGCCTCAGAATTTGGAGAATTTTTTCCAGAAAATGCTGTCCATTACTTTGTTAGTTATTATGATTATTACCAACCGGAAGTATACCTACCTCATACCGATACTTATATAGAAAAGGAAACTGACATTAATGAAGAGATAGACCGCTTACGCCACGCTGCTACAGCCAGCTTGATGACCCGCAATGATGTAATTATAATAGCCTCGGTTTCATGTATTTATGGCCTGGGTAAACCAAGTGATTATGAAAAGGTTAGCGTGGCACTGAAAAAGGGTGATAGGGTAAAAAGGGATAGCGTGCTGGCCAAGTTGACCGAAATTGCCTATAAAAGAAATGACTTTGGTTTTTTTCGCGGCGCATTTAGAGTTCAGGGAGATATTCTTGATGTTTTTCCCAGCTACTCTGACACTTCAGCTTATCGAATAGAGTTTCTTGGTAACGAGATAGAAAAAATGACATTGTTTGATCCTCTGACTGGAAAGGTTGAGGAAACCCTAGAGAAGATCCAAATATTTCCAGCCTCTCACTATGTGACTACTCCGGATAAACTGGACAATCCAATCAAGACTATTAAAAAGGATCTCAAGGCCAGGGTAGCAGAGTTAAAAGACATGAATAAAATGATAGAAGCTCAGCGATTGGAACAAAGAACACATTATGACCTGGAGATGATTAAAGAAACCGGTTATTGCAACGGTATCGAAAATTACTCAAGATATTTTGATGGTCGTAAATCCGGTCAGCCAGCCTATACTTTGTTAAACTATTTCCCCAAGGACTATCTGACGTTTATTGATGAATCTCATATGACTATCCCGCAAATCAATGGGATGTATCGTGGAGACAGATCAAGAAAAGAAATGTTGGTGGAACATGGTTTCCGATTACCCTCAGCTTATGACAACCGACCGCTAAAATTCAAGGAGTTTGAAGCTAGAATTAATCAGACAATATTTGTTTCTGCCACACCAAGTGACTATGAAAAGAAGCATATCAAGAAACCGGTCGAACAGCTTATACGCCCAACAGGACTATTGGATCCGACTATTGAGGTGCGACCAACCGAGAATCAGGTGGACGATCTTATCGCAGAGATTCAAAAGATCATAAAAAAGAAACAAAGAGTCTTAGTTACAACCCTGACTAAAAGAATGGCTGAAGATCTGAGTGATTATTTGAAAGAGGTGGGCGTAAAGGTAAACTACCTACATTCGGAAATAAATACTTTCGAACGATTAGAAATCATACGGGATTTACGACTGGGTAAATATGATGTGCTCGTGGGAATAAATCTATTACGCGAAGGACTGGACCTGCCGGAAGTGTCATTGATAGCAATTCTGGACGCTGACAAGGAAGGCTTTCTGAGGTCTACCACACCCTTAGTTCAGACAATGGGACGCGCTGCACGCCACGAGGAGGGTCACATCATTATGTATGCCGACCGGATGACTCGTTCAATGAAAGAGGCAATCGGAGAGACAGAACGCCGCCGAAAAATTCAGGAGAAATACAACAAAGATCACAGTATTACTCCGATAAGCATTAAAAAAGAAATCAGAGATGGTCGTCTAGCGGGCATAAAAGCAAAGCACAAGGCACAAGCAGAATTACCGCTCAAGGATATATCCGGACAGAATTTAGAAAATTTGGCCAAGGATCTGGAAGCTAAAATGAATTTAGCCGCTAGAAATCTGGAGTTTGAACAGGCTGCGAACTATCGAGATCAAATTTCAGAAATCAAAAAACTTAAGAAATAATCGAATAAATATATGAAAACAGTAATGGTTTTTGGCACATTTGATAGAGTGCATCCAGGACATGAGTTTTTATTTAGCCAAGCAAAGAAACACGGCGATTGGCTGGTGGTACTAGTATCACGCGACCAGACCGTTTTGAAAGTTAAAGGTAGGCTTCCCAAACAGAACGAAAAAAAACGTCAACAAGGCATTGAGCAACTAGAATCAGTAGACCAGGTAGTCTTGGGCTCAAAATCAAGCCCCTATACAATATTTGATTCTATTCAGCCTGATGTGGTTTGTCTAGGCTATGATCAGAAAACCTTCGTTGAAGGCTTGGCCGATGCATTGAAGCGAAAAGACATTAAAGCTGAAATAATTAGATTAGGCGCCTATAAACCGGAGAAATATAAATCGAGTTTGTTGAATTAAAAACCTCGTTAATCAACCGCAGGCACAGCGACCTGCGGTAGGTTTAGTATCACCAAGCGACTTCCGCCGTGGGGGCGCTTACCTTTTAATTAAATAAAAAGGCCGAAAGGTGTTTAGACCTCTCGGCTGTCTTTGGTTCCGATTGGGTATTCGCCGTTGAAACAGGCGTAGCAGTAGTCACCTGGACACTTAACGCAGCTACGAACGTCATCAACCGACAAATAAGTTAGGGTTTTTGATCCGACAAAACGTGCAATACTTGGCACATCAACTACACCATCTCTGATATGACTGTTTGCTACCAGTTCGCCACTGGTGGGTGTATTAGTGCCGTAGTGACAAGAGAAACGAATGGGCGGAGAGCTGATTCGAAGATGTATCTCCGGTAGCTGGCCAGTTACGATCTGGCAAATTCGTTTGAGCATGCGAACCAGCTCTCTAGTTGTAGTTGCACGAACAATGGAATCGTCTACAAAGATCCCTTTAGTCCTTGGCTCATCGCGTGATCCCCAAACCCCATGGGTTGGATTGAACTTAAGCCCCACTGCCCTGACTCGATTTTCTTGACCGGGTATGATGAAAGTACGTGCTACATGTGCATTCTTAATGATAGCCCAATCAAGAGGAATGCTGGATTGTTCAGAAAATCCCAAAGCGGCAAAGATACCTGAATCTGGTACTGGTGACACGAACTGAGCTTCTAAGTCGGAGCAGTTTTCTGCCAGTATTTTACCCAAACGCCTTCTGAACGTACCCACTTCCTCTCCAAACACGAAGCTGTCTGGACGAGCAAAGTAAATAAGTTCAAAAATGCAGTGAGCTTTATTGGTTTCAGGTAAGTTGTAGGTGGTTGTATCGCCACTTTCCAAGTCGTGTTCGATGATTTGCCCGGGTTCCACCTCGCCTTGATAGTCAGCATTTACGCAGTCTAAGACGCAGGTTTCTGAAGCATAGATAGTAGTGTTTCCAAGTCTTCCCCAACAAAATGGCCGGTTGCCTAGGGAATCACGAAACGCAATCATCTTGTCACAAGTCATCAAGATTGCAGAATATGTTCCTCTTACTTTCTCCGCCATCAGCTTGATAGCTTGAACAAGGCTGACCTGTTGGGTAACGCGAAAGAACTCAATTGTCTTGAGGATCATCTCCGCATCATTTCTGGTGTTGAGCACTACTGCTGGTGTTTGTGAAGTCAGGAAGGCGTGCATTTCATCGTAGTTCGCAACGTCGCCATTTGAGACAAGTACGATTCGTCCGCTGTATGGCTCAATGAAATGTGGTTGTGCATTACGCAGATCAGACCTACCAGCAGTTGAATACCTGACATGCCCGACACCCATCACAGGTGAGAAGGGTTTTTGATTGTAATCTGACGCTAGGCCTGTGAGAATTTCATCAGTGAGTGCCACTCCTACAGTGCCCCAACCCTTGTGTTTCCGAACGTGCTCACCGTCGGTTAATGCGATGCCAGCCGCTTCCTGTCCCCTGTGTTGCAGACTAAGCAAGGATCTGTGAAGCAGATCAATAATACGATGACTCTTGTCTCGACAAATGATTCCGACAATACCACATTCATGTTTCCAGCCATCTAGATCAAACATACCTGCTCACCTCCTTTTCGGTTGGAGTTGTTGTGTTACTATCAATGAAAAGAGCGTCCCAATAAGGAGCTTAGTAGTTTATCACCTGGATAATAATTGGTCAACAAAATGATAATAAGGCACTATTCTTGCATAATTTGCTATATGTGATACTATCAATGAAGTAATAACAAATTAGTAAATACTCTATGCCAGCTAAAAAAGCAGCCCTGAAAAGCATACGTCAGGACAAGAAGCGCCATGCGCGCAACCTAAAAACCAAGAATGAAATCAAACGAGTTGTTAAGACTGCTCGCAAGTTTATCAGTGAGGGCAATAAAGAGAAGGCTAGCGAAACCGTAAAGAAAGCTGTAAAGATTATCGATAAAGCGACTCAGCATAAAATTATCAAAAAAAATACCGCTTCTCGCAAAAAGTCACGGTTAAACTTGGCGGTCAATAAAATTGATAAATCTAGTTCGAAGCCTCAATAGTAAATAGGTCAAAGAAAACCCGATGATCGTGGCCGGAGGTCTTGATTCTTTCATCTAACCGCACCAGACTGCGGTAGATTTTTTTTAGCTGATCAAGTGAAAATTGTCTAGCCTGCTGGGTTGATTTGGTTGCGACATAGGGATGCAGTTTTAAATCCTGACTGATTTGTTGAGGGCTGCCGCCATGCTCAAGATAGTCTTTGGTTTGGATAAGAATGCGAAACTGACGGACCAGCATAGATAGCAGATAGGGGGCAGCGGCTCCATTTGTGATCTGGTTATCAAGAAGTTTTAGGGCAGTAACATTGTCCTGATTGGCCAAGGCATCTGTTAGCTTAAAGATATCGGTATCGAACTTTGCTCTGACAATTAATCCCACATCAGCTTCCAGAATTTTACCGCCTCTTTTATAGCTAGCCAGTTTGTCTATCTCTGTACTCATACGCCAGAGGTCTTCTCCTACCAGATTAATCAGCAGCGAAAGTGCTTTTGGCTCGATCTCTGATCCGTGGTGTTTGATTTCATCTTTTATCCATTGGTTTAGCTTTGCACCTATCAGTAGCGGATACTCTTCAACCTTCACACCCTCACCGGTCTTTAGACCGAATAGAGGCAAAGACCTCTTTGGTCTTTTATTCTTTTTAACAATCCCTTCCCAGAGGACAACTACATTTTCTTCAGGCGATAATTCACTTAAGGCATCGCGCACTGTGTCAAGCAGTGTCTTGTTTTTGTTTTGCCCCAAGTTCTCAATTATTAGCATGCGCTTTTTTGAAAGAAAGCCATGTGTGGCTGCAGCTTTATTAAAGTCCTCTAGGGTTAACGTACTGCCATTAAGTCGGACAATATTAAAACCACGCGGATCATATTTTTTCTTAAAACCCTCTATGAGCTTACGTAGACGTTGCCTTGAAAGGAAGGTGTTTGGACCGTGGAGGAGTAGAATCATATGTTAATTGAAAATTTATAATGTAAAATTAAAAAATTAATGGTTTGGATTATTCGGATGTTTCTCACTAGCGCAAACATAGATTTTCGCATACGTTATGAAACTTTTTTAAATTCTGAATTTTGAATTATGAATTGAGACTTAGACTTGACTTAAATAATATAGTATATTAAGGTAGGAGCACTTTTAGATTGTACCTTAACCAAAAGGAGGGTACAAGTGAGTGAAAGGCTGGTTACAAGACCAACCGAGCTTACATCATTTGCACAGTTACTGGGGATAACGAG
>JAHIZJ010000021.1 GCA_018814765.1 Patescibacteria group bacterium | reverse complement strand
GGGAGTACGTCCAGATCTGTGCGGATAAGCCTCCTGGAATGCCGGCAAACTACAAGCAAGCCATAGATCCCAATCAGTCGCTAGTTGGTCAGGCTCGGGCCAATCTGACACCAGCCCAGAAAGAGTGGCTGTCGCTCTGGACGACAAAGCACAGCTACATCATGGCGAACTATCCCGAGTTTGACTATGGGACTGCAAACACGATCAACACCATCCTCAAGTTCCAGCACTTCCTGTTCTTCCTCTTCATCTACTTGATGATCAGCAATCTAGCCAGGAAAGGGATCTTCTCGGGACGACAGGGACTGTTTGTTGTTTCGCAGATGTTGTTACTGCTCTTCGCCGGCATGCTGCTCGTGTCGAGGGTTGGGGAGACGATGCCCTTTTGGCTGAGTAAGTCACTCTCGGTCATTGCTATTGGGCTGGACTTCACCACACAGGCACAGGTGGCGTTATTAGCGCTTATGTTGGCTGGTTTGGCAGTCGCGCTATACCGAGGGGCACATTGGTCAACTACGATCGTGAGTCTCGTTGCCATGTGTTTTCTAACGTGGAACTATGTGACAGAAGTGAACCCTGACCTGAGACGCAAAAGTGACGAATACGATACGAACGGTGCTATGGTGACGGAAGCAGCGCAGGTGGGAGTTGGCGATGTTGTCACGTTTAAGGCAGCATCTATAGGACCGCACTCTACCATGGTAGAGGTCAAGCGTGGTGACCGAATCTTCTTCCAAATGCTCGCGGATACTCTGGTGTATCAGTACCACACAGACCGGAAAGGCAGAGGACGCTGGGTGACACCCGCGGGTGAAACAAAGGACGGCAACCCGGTCTACTCTTCCAATTATCCAGGGCTGGACGACATTGCGGTTCTTTACCCAAGCATTCCAGTCGGTGCAGTGGCTTTCTACATCGGCAGAGGAAACCGGGGCAAGGCAGTAGCTGTCTTTGTCCAAGGTAGTCTCCGAGAAGATTACCGTGTATTCTGTGCAGAATGTAACGGAATGATCTTCGTGGACATCAACGACCTGCGTTTTGTTTCGGGCCGTGACGGTAGCGCTCACCATACAAACAACAAGGGTACGGTGAGGTTCCGAATGTGGGTCGAAAGGAAAACCCCTCCATCGTTCATTGCAGATCTAATGGGAGGGTAGGGCTAAGCTCTATCTATCCCAAAGGCAACGAGGCAGTAGTACTACAAACTTCTGCCTCTTTTTTATTCAACATAAGTCTTACATACTTAATATCCCAAAGGCAACTAGAAAAACAAGCTGTAACAACAATCCAGCATATGTACTAATTTCAATGTTAAATGTTTTATGAATTCTGTGGTGCAGGGCTTTATGCTGATACAGTGGCGCTAAAATTAAATTAGACTTTCTGATAAAGAAAAACAAACGATAGAACGGGGCTGAGCGTGTAGTGATCTGATAGTATCCCTCTGCCAGAAAATCAGGTAGTACTGCTCCAAAAACAGCCACTAAAAGGAGCATCGTGTTAGCTTGAGGATTATTATGAAGAAACAGAGAGATGAAGACAATAATTAGTGAGATATCGATAGCCTCAACTAACAATAGTCTAGAAGGCTTTTTTTTAATCCAACGATCAATGCCCTCATCACCATGCGGAATGATATCGATCAGATAATGAGACAAAAAGCTAACAACAAAAAGCCCGATGGGTTGTTTGACATATTGGCTGATTAATATCCCTCCGGCGGTATGTACTGCGAGAAACATTTATATAAACTCAGAGACAAGAAAAACCGCAATGATCAATATTTGAATTGAAAACCCGGCAACAGCGGAAATTCTATAATCAAAAAATGAATCAAAAAAGTTATGAAAATTACGATGCAAAAAGTTATTACTCTTCACAATTGGGTGCAATAAAAAAACTTTTTTCCTTAAAAAACCAAGTGATCGAAATAAAAATACCTCGCGGAATTTTTTATGCAAGAGGGGAAATACGTGAGAAATCAAATCAGGCAGAAGAGAGCCGGCCAGCCCTGCGGAAATGAGCGCAAAACGTGGCAAATCAACAGTGTTATATAGCACCATGATCATTATTACGACCAGGGCGAAATCTATAGAGCTAAACCAAACTGCCCGTCTGCGTTTTGATTCCCATGGTTGATAGAGATTCTCATCACCGTGAGGAATGAAGTCCATAATGAAATGTACAATTATAGACAATAGAAAAACAACTAAAGGGGATTCAAATCTCTGACTTATTAATACACCCGCCGCTGCATGGGTGGTTAGAAACATACGTATATATCTAAAGGGATAAATCGCTAGTTTAATAGGGGTGGTTTAGATGCAATTGTGTAGAGGCTATCGTTTTTTGAATAGAGAGCCACGAGTAATTTGTCGTAGGGTAGTCTTACCTTTAGCAGTTTTAAAATAACGTTCTCTGCGTAAGGCATCAGTTTTTGAAAGGTGGGCTTCGAAATAATATAGAAACAAAGGTCTGCGTTTGTTAGTTGAGGCGTTCTTACCCCCTATTATATTCATTGACTCTCTTTACTAGTCTTGTGGTTGAGCCGATATAGAAATTATTATCTTTATTACTAATAAGGACATATACAAAATACCATGTGATCATCTATTTACCTCGTATGTCTGCCTGCCGTATTTTGCTCTGAACCACTCTTTAGGTTCGGGTTCAGAGTATAAATGACTTGCCAAGAGCTTGCTGGCGCAAGCCATGAATGCGAGCATTAGCGAGTCATTCATGGTACCAGGGGAGAGGATCGAACTCTCGACCTCGGGCTTATGAGTCCCGCGCTCTAACCAGCTGAGCTACCCTGGCGTGTACCACTCACTTCGTTCGGGTACACGCCGAGGCGCTACCCGATTGTGTAAAATTAAGTATATAAATGGTGCAGCCGTGAACCCGAGCAGAGCGAGTGGTTCATGGTTGCGGGGGCCGGACTCGAACCGGCAACCTCAAGGTTATGAGCCTTGCGAGCTTCCAATTGCTCCACCCCGCGTCATTCTGCACTCTGGCTTTCTACCAGAGCTTCGAACGGCGAAATAAGTATATATGCTGTATCTCGCCTTGCCGAAGCTCGGATATAAGTTCGAGCGCAGGCGGGTCCACCCCGCGTCGGTTATTATAGCGCCTTTGCAGTAGTTTAGATAATAACGCATAATCAATTTTTTATCAAGTGGGGTCGACATTACACCCATCATATGATAGAATTTTTTTACGTTTATTGTTTAAATATCATTATATATGAAGTTTATTTGGGTATATTTAAGGCGCTATAAGAAAGTACTATATGGTGCCCTTGTATTGGCATTGATTAACCAGACTTTTTCTCTAGCTGATCCACAGATCTTTAGACTGATTGTCGATAACTATGCGAGTAAGGTTGGGGATATAGCACAGAATGATTTTGTAAGAGGAATTATTATTCTGTTGCTTACTTCTATTGGCGTTGCATTTATTTCTCGAGTGGCCAAGAGTTTTCAAGATTATTACGTAAACGTGATTACACAAAAACTTGGCACACAAATGTATTCTGACAGCGTAAGGCATTCTTTCTCGTTACCTTTTTCGGTTTTTGAAGATCAACGCTCCGGTGAATTGTTAGAAAAATTACAGAAGGCAAGGAATGATACACAGGACTTGGTTGAGAAATTAGTCAATGTGCTATTTTTATCAATTATTGGTGTGCTGTTCGTTGTTATATACGCATTTGTTGTTCATTGGATGATTGGAATGGTATATTTCTTGATCATCCCAACGCTCGGAATAATAACGTACTACATAAGTCGAGGAATTAAAGAGGCCCAGAAAAATGTTGTTAAAGAGACAACCTCATTAGCCGGCTCAACTACCGAAACACTACGTAATGTTGAATTGGTAAAAAGCCTAGGTCTTGATGAACAAGAGGTAAGTCGATTAAATAAAGTTAATGAAAAAATATTACAACTGGAACTAAAAAAGAT
>JAHIZJ010000020.1 GCA_018814765.1 Patescibacteria group bacterium | reverse complement strand
TTTTCCTCTTCATAAATAGCTGTTTGTTCTTCTTTGTTCTGTGTGTAGATATTAATAAGATCTTTTGTCTGAAGATGCTTAACTTCTTTGAGAGTAATATCAGGCAATACGGCTGGTTCTTTTTTTAAGGTTTGTGTGGCAGTCCTTCGCTGGATTGGCTCTTTGGCTTTGGCCGGAGTAACAGAGCCTGAGGCAGGTCCTAGGTTCAAACTATCCATGGTGTCGGCTATGCTCTGTCGAATCTTCTTTAATGAATCATCATACTGCTCCCACACCCCTGCTCGAATTGCTCCCACGCTCCTATCATCGTCTATAGCAATAATTGGCTCATAACCCTCAAGCGTATCAGAGGGTATCTTCAAATGTTCAATCAAATCAATTAGTTTTCGAATTCGGTCTCTGGATTCTTTTGATAGGGACTTTGTATTAGTGCTGTTTACTAGGTATTCCGCTAATTTAACCGCTTCAACAGATTTTAAGCCTAGTTCAATTGTTGAATCCATTATCCAATGTCCCACAGTCCCGGGATTTTCCTTACCGTCTTTTGTAACTGTTTCCTTAGTCAGTACTTCTTGGTTTTTTCTCAGAGCTTTAATTATGGATTCTTTAAAGCGATTCCGGTCTTCTATCAGTATATGATTGAGAGAAATAAATTTTACCTTATCCCATATGTCAATAAATGGAATGTCAGCGCTAACTAAATAATGTTTCTGGAACATTGCTATCACGCGTTCATCGCTAAAATAATTTAATGCAATCCAGCAAAACTGCCAATACAGTTCCCAGTATTTTTGATATAATTCAGGCTGATCGGTTTGTAAATTCGGACTCTGCTCCAGTAGTCCACGAATAATTAAAGACATCTGATGTGACTCTTGAGTCATATTATAGGTGGCGCATTCCACTAAATTATCCTGAAAGCGCTCAAGCGTTTCACTTTTGTATAAATCAAATGGCATGTTTTGAGTTGTATTTTCTTCAGTCATATTTTTCTTATATTAAATGCCGGGCATACCGCGATGCTGACCTTTAATCGCGGGCTTACCTGACTTCTCTCTTTCTTTCCTCTGTTGTTCAATAAGTTCATGCGACTCTCTGACAGTATCAGCAGTATCTCTCGTAACACCTTTTTTAGTGGCTCCACCAATCTCGCCCATTTTAGCAAGAAATTCTTTAATGTCAGCTTCCTTCATACCCTTATTTCTCATGGCTGGGACAACAACTTTATTGATCACATCCATATTAAACCTGACTACATGTTGGGCTTCACTGACATTATATCGACCGCGCTTCAAAAAGCTCAGAATCTGTTCAGGGTTCGATTTCAGCTCGTCTACACGATATGGATTTAGATCAGTATACCTGCCCTTTGAGAAATCAAATGGATCTACCCACTTCTCTGTAGAAGTAGACAGGCGGTTTCCACCACGATTCAACTTCTCCGCATCTACTTTACTCCTTTCAGTTCTGACTCGAGCTTGCTGATCCAAATATGTTCGTTGGTACATAGTACCATCTCCTTTAGTACCATTGGCCTGACCCATTGTCCATTGATCAACTTGTTCGGCTATATTACTCAAGTCATTTTCTATAGTATAGGCGGTTTGTGGATCTACTTTTAGTGTTTTTATCAACGTTTCGTTAATAAACGCGTGCAGACCCATAGCGCTAGCACTCAATCCTCCGCCTTTTTTGAAAACTGCTTCACCATTAAACAATAGGTGTTCAGCTCTTTCCGCTGGAGTCATTTTTTTATATTCCTTTTCTCCGATTAGTCCTTTCTCAGCATGTTCATAATAGTCCTCTGTAGCTCTAGTACGTTCTACAATCTCATTAAGGTGTTGTACTTTAGCAGCTTGATACATTACAGCTTGAGTATCTGTAACATCTCCGCGCTCTAAACCACCGACCAAATTTGACATGAGTTCTTCTTCATTGGTTGAATCTTGTTTCTGGCTTGCTTCACTTACACGAGAACGGCGTATCTTCTGACCCTCAAAGTCACGTGGTCTCAGTGCTTCCCATCCGGCTACTTTCTTTTTTAGTTTTTCCACGGATGCTTGGGCGCTTGATTTTTCCCCAAGAATTTGCT
>JAHIZJ010000019.1 GCA_018814765.1 Patescibacteria group bacterium | reverse complement strand
TTATTATTGTTAAAAATATTATTCTATAATGATTTTCTCCACAATTGACAAGAACAAAAAAATACGATATTATTAATACTTACATATTTACATTTCTCGGTTTAAAAATAAAAATTAAGCAAACTAAACATTGAAAACTGTTATCAATCATAGTTTCGAAAAATCCAGAAAAAAGAATCAAAAAACATTCAACGGGTTAAAAGATGCGCTAAAAAAATTCCGCCAAGCCAGTCGCAAATTAAAAAATGAGATAAGGTAATACAAAAAAGGTCCACTGTGTACGTAGGCCTTTTTATGTACCAATATTTATATAAAATGTGAAAATCGGATATTGATTGAAAATTTGTAAATTGAACATTGATAATTATTATTTATTCCTCTATCTTGGGCTTATCAATTGTTTTTGCCTCAACTTCTCCACCTTGCCCTGATATTTTGTAAACATCCTTATCGATTTTTTTATATTCTTTTGAGGCACTATTGAAAGTATTTACTGTTGTTCCCAGCTGTGTACCAAGTTTATTAAAATGGGCTTCATAGCTAAAAAGATGCTTAGCCAGTTTTTCTACGTTTTTTCTAATCTCTTTAGCTGATTCTTCTATCTGCAATGCTCTTAAGCCCTGCAGTACGGTTTGTAAGTACGCGAAGAATGATGTGGGAGAAACAATTATCACGTGTTTGTCTTTAAATGCATATTCGATCAGATCTCGAGTGTTTAGTTTTACAGTACCTATTTGATTGATTAATAGATCGTAGTAAATAGCTTCGGCCGGAATAAACATAAATGCAAAATCCATTGTTTTCTCATCTGTACGAATATACTTGGCCGTTTCGTCAATTCTGTTCTTTAGGTCTTGTTTAAATAACTTTTCCAAGCGCCCTCGCTCTGTCGGATCACGTTCAACTGAAATACGATTATAGTTTTCCAACGAAAACTTAGAATCTATCGGAATCACTTTATCTTTGACAAAAATAACAGCATCTACTATATCCCCATTCTTGAAACCATATTGGAGCTGATAGTTGCTGGGCGGTAATACATTCTTTAAAACATTTTCTAAATAATACTCACCCAATACACCGCGTTGTTTTGGGTTTTTTAATATATCCTGAAGTTGTTGGAGTTGGTCTGTGAAGCCTACAACCTGCTTATTTGTTTCATCGAGACGCGTTAGTTTCTCAGTTACATCTCGTACTACCTTCAGGCTTCCGGCCTGCTGGGTTTGTACGTCTCGTCTAACGTTTTCCAAGTCCTGCTTTATCATAAGAAAAGGGTCCTTATTACCCTGCTTTTCTCTCTCTTGAAATGAGTATAGCCTACGAAATTGCCAGACGATCACCATTATAACAGCGCTAAAGCTCAATATAACGAGAACAATGAGTATAATTAGCCAAATATTTTCCATAGTGCTCTAATATTACTTAAAAAACCAATGTTTATCAATGCTTGTAAGTTATCCACAGGTCATTTTTTTGATACACTTGCGCAATACTTTTTAATATTATAGAATTGTGTATTCAATATTTGAAGGAAGTTCTTTGCCAGATAAACGCGCATCGTCACGATCCAAGGAGGGGGGGTTATGGTCTATGCCAGCGCTACGCCCAACGGTCTTTACGAGTGTCATACTCCTGGTTGTTGTCATCGGACTATTCAGTGTGATGGAAGACAATCAGGCGCCAGATTTTCTACTCGTAACTGATGGGGTTCTCTGGCTGACGAGCAACGGCGATGTTTACGAAGACATGAAATGGGCGGCTGATTATTTACAGTCTCACGACATTCACGTGCGTGCAATGTATTTCGAGAAATCTGATATATATTATGTTCTCGAATACTGCGCAGTCGAACCCAAGCTTGCCAATCGGATTTTGCATAAATCCGGTGTGATCATCGACGTGAGGCCAGAAACAGGTGTCTCCATCACAGGACCTTAACACCCGAACCTAATTTCAAATTAGCGTACGGGTGTTCTTTTTGTCAAAAGTTCAATCTAAACAACTGCCTTGCGTTTTCTGATGTAGTGACTGCTACCTCTTCAATTGAGGTATTTTTTATTTGGGCAATCTTTTCTGCCACGTGTTTTACGTAGACTGGTTCGTTTCTTTTTCCTCTCACGGGTTGTGGTGCCAAATATGGAGAATCAGTTTCGATTAAAATCTTGGCTAAAGGAACTTCCTTAATAACAGACAATAGCTCCTCATCATTTGTAAAAGTAATTATCCCGGTAAACCCTAGATAAAAACCCAGCGAGATTAAACGTCTTGCAATATCTCTTCCTCCCAGATAGCAATGCATCACTCCTTCTTGTTTCGAAGAAAAACCTTCCAATATGTCTAGTGTATCTTCATAGGCATCGCGACAATGAATTATTGTAGGAAGCTTATTGTCTTGTGCAAGGTTCAGCTGGGTCAAGAAATTCTCTTTCTGACGTTTTTTTAATTCATCAATATTGTCTGATTCCAGATGATAATAATCCAAGCCTATCTCCCCCACTGCCACTATTTGTTCGGGGTTGTTTGTGATTAATTCTTGATAGTCTTCTATTGAATAATCTTTTTTGTCCAAGTGTATCGGGTGAAAACCCACTGAAGCAAACATTTGTCCCGGATGAGCTCGTGCAATTTCAACTGCTTGTTGGCTGGTAGACAGCTGTGAACTCGCATTAAGAACCTGGACATTATTATCAATACATCTCTGAATCACCTCAGAGCGGTCTTTGTTAAATGCTTTATAATTAAGATGAGCGTGTGTGTCTATTAATTGCATATACTATAATAATTACCTGTTTATTTCTTGATAACGATATACTTTTCTTCAGGTATTGCATGAATCTTAATGTTTTTACCAAACCCTTTTAGCTTTTTAAGCTTATTTGTTTTTTCTTCTGTGTAATGACAAAAAGTTTTATACGGCAATATTCCAAGTCCTTTATTATAAGTATCGTCATCATTTTCATAATAATATGACGAAAAAACAAGCGCGCCCGCTGATGAACCTGCTATGGTTTTATTTTTCAATAGATTGACTAAATCAGGAACTTTTTCTAAGTATTCTTGTAAAATGTGAGTGTTTCCGCCAAGAATGTAAACTGCGTTTACTTCTTTGAGTTGTTCTTTAAAGCCTTCCGTATTATGACCGGCTAATACAAAATTTAGGTGTTTCTGCGGTAAAGCTTTTTTAAAACTTTCTTTGACAGACTCAAATGCTTCTTCCCATATTTTTTTATCTTTTGCATAGCAAACAATTAAAACATTTACCGGGTCCATAATGTCTTTAACTATCTCAATAAAAAATTCTTTGTTATCTTCTGTGTCCCTTCTGGCCGCACCACCATGTAAAATATATTTTGTCATATTAATTTTATAGTTGCTATCCACTACGCATATCACTGTAGGATAATAACCTAATTAATTATGGTCTGACGATCATTAAAAGATTTGCTTGGAAAATATACCAAGACATTAATGCCTTTAAGCTCCATCATTTCGTATTTAGGTCTAATCATCAATGAAAAGTTACCACATGAAGCAAGATATTTTTCCTTAAATTTAGAATAATCAGAAACACGAAAGTCGGGTGCGCCCCTTTGTGGTCTGGTTGGATCAGGCTTTCTGATTTTAATGACTTTCAGAGGACCCGCAGGTGTGTTTAAAGGCTCGTTTAATAAGTAGGTTGAACCTGAGGGCGTGGCAGTTTTATCGCCTAATACTCCCAAAGTTTTCAAAACTTCATCAATTTCCATGAACTCACCATCATCCTCCGCAAAAATTCCCATATAATCAACTGGTAAACCTTCTACGTCTGTATTATCTTTAATTGCTTTAAGTCCTTGACTAACAATATAATTAACTATTTTCTCTAAGTCTTGTTTTGTCATAATTTTGGTTTACTTACTTCACTACCAAACATCCATAGAGGTGTTTGGTTAAACACTTTCTTTGCTTCTTCTTCTAACACTCCTGAAACCACAGCAGGTGGCGGTGCAAAATATTCTTTAAATTGAGTTATTTCTTTATCTTCTAGTATTTTCCATTTTGAATATCCTCCCATAAATTTTGAAGCCAGTGCAAACACAACCTTACTTATCCTATACTCACGAATCATGAATGAACACATGGGGCATGGCTCACAAATAGAATAGAGGGTACAAGAAGAAAGATCTGAAGATTTTAAATATTTATGAGCTTTATCAAGTGACAATATTTCAGCATGGTCAGACACTTTACTATTTGATCCGTTTATTGATTTGGAAATTATTTGGCCATTCTTTACAATTACGCATGCAAATGGTGTCTCACCTTTTTCTAGCGATTACTTAGCAAGATCAATGCATTGTGTAATATATTTTTCATCTTCGTGTGATGGACTATAACTCATACAAATTAGATAACTTAATAGCTATTTCTCTGCCTTAAACATTTTCCCATGTCCAGGGATTATATAATCGGCAAGTGCTACAAGCTTTTTCCTGCTGGTAACCAAGTCTTTCATGTTCATTCCTTTTGATTGTGCATAATCTTTTTGGTCTATATTAAATGTTTGCTTCTCTCCATCTCTCCACCAAATTACATCACCAGCAACAGCAATTCTTCCTTTTGAAGTTTTTACTAGAAGAGAAAGATGCTCAAGTACATGTCCCGGGGTATCAATAATTTCAATATTTTTCCCTAGTTCATGTTTATCAAACTCAAACATTCTGTCTTTATCATATACTAAGTTAGAATCAAATGTAATATATTTAGCCTTTTCAAATATTCCTGCTAGTAAAACATGGTCAGGATGCTTATGTGACAGAAAGACATAATCAATGTCACCAGTTCTTAACCCTTCATTGCCAAGAGCGTCCATCAGCTTATCACGATTACAGCCAGGATCAGTAATTATTGTTTTATCTTCAGTAGTAATTAAACAAGAAGTGGAACTTGCTACCCAGCCTTTTTTAAGTTCTTTTGCGTAACCCTCTACAAGTATTTTTATTTCTGTCATATGTTTTCATTAATATATACCACTTTAGACTGTTCATAATGTTCCTCGGTGTCATCTTTATATCACACCCCCTAGAGCACTTAATGCTGTGGGGTAGATATACTCCAGCAAACTACCCACACCCAGTAATAATTGTGCAAAGTCTGATTGAGACATTTGTTCGATAACACCGGGTAATCTTTGGAATTTTTCGATCACTAACAGAGCCACCCCTAGCACAAATATTCCTTCTATAAATCCCAATACAGCACCACCCAATCTATTTAATATGGAGAAGAAAGGTATTACATTTAATAATTTAAATGTTTTTGCAAATACCCATACCATCAAACCTATCAATCTATTTACAATAATAAAAATGATCAGGAAGGCAATCATATTGCTCAATTGCTCGTTGCCCATAAATATTGGAGTCAAAAACGCTCCCATGGCTTCATAATACTGTGCTGCTATAAAGTATCCGACAAATATCCCCAATACAGATCCAAGCGTTTGGAATAGACCTGTCATAAAACCTAGGGCAATAAAACCACCCAGTAACACTAATAGAACTAAATCCAACGTAAGCATTTCTATTTATTAAAATTACTTATCGGATAACCTGGGAAACAAACCATCTTCTTTTTTAAC
>JAHIZJ010000018.1 GCA_018814765.1 Patescibacteria group bacterium | reverse complement strand
TTGTCGATTGTGTAGGTAAATGGTTTGTCAGTGTCTAAGGTAAATTTCATGTTTTCAGGAAGATTATCTTTTATATGTTCCATGGCCAATGATTGCACTTCATCCTCGTTGAAACTAAGAGAGACCACATTTAATGAAGTGGTTACTGAAAATGAATCTGCCTGCGTATCGGGAGCTACCGATGCTTCTTCTGAGAGTAAGCTTTTTTTATAAGCATTTATTTTATAATCTGTATTTATGGTCTTCAATTCTTTTTCCAGTTCATCCATGACTATATTATAGGCCTCTTGAAATGTGGCATCCTTTGCTTGATCAATATTTTCTTGAGTAGCGGCGGTAGTGATGATAGTTCCCCCAGTCATTGGTTCCGTACTTTCAGCATAAATTTTGTCCTGAAGACCCGTCCAAAGTCCAGGAATGGTAAATCTAGAAGGTCCAATTTCACCAATTTCACCCGGCTGGTCAGCAGTAATACTTACCTCTACTTGTCCGCCCACAGGGACATCAACACGGGTGTCTGTGCGAAATAGAATACCAGATTCCGATAAAAGCCTGGTGGTAGCTATTAACGGTTGAGGTTGAGAGTACTTATTGTAAATAATAACCTTGCCCTTAGCTTTATCTGGCACTTCTGACTCTGCGGTTAATTCAGTGAATTCTTTTGTGTGTTCTATGCTTTTTTCTAATAATACTCCAGCGACTAAATTATTCACGGATTGTTCTATGGGAAGTTCGCGAGATATTAAAATAAGAGAGCTGGTTGAATAATTCTCTTCGTTAATGCTGACATTAATAATTGTATTTGAAAAAGAGAAGTAAGCAATTAAAGCAAACAAAACAAAAGCAACAATAGCAAATGCAATAATAACAGTACGATAATATCGTTGAATTTTAGCCTTTTTTATATTCCTTTTTGTAGCCACATTAGTTATTTAATCTTTATTCTATCATGACCGATAAGTGCTTCAATGGCTTTAGTTGTTTCTTCGTTGTTTTGGACCTGAAGAGTGGTTTTTATAACACGTTGGCCATCATGGTTATCAACCACCAAGAATACTGGGGTGTTGCCCGGGTGTTGAGCTAGTAACTCTTTTAGTCTAACATAAACATCACGTTTTGCTCTACTAGGAACGTGGATAAAGAAATTATTGTTTGGTTTAGTGTGTTTCTCAAAATTATTATTTTGGTCTTGATCTTTTAGAGATTTTACTTTATTTATTGCTGATTCCAGATTCAATTCTGTAACTTTATTAGCAAGAAATTTTCTTTCATCGTCTTTTTCGGATATTTTTCCTGAGATTGAAATAATTCGGCTAGTTTGCCAGATATCAGAATTATCTTTTAATAGAGTAGGGAAGACAAGTATTTCTACAGAGCCGGTTGTATCTTCCAGTCTGACAAAAAGCATTTGGTCGTGATTGCGAGTTAGTACATTTTGTATTTTTGTAATTATGCCAGCAATTGTAACTCTTTGTTTTGATGAGACATTGTATAATTCATTAATAGGAGTGATGTGGTTTTGCAGAAGTTTTTGATAATCAGAAAAGGGATGTTCGGTAATGTATAAACCAAGCAATTCTTTTTCCCAGGCAAGGCGTTGTTCTTTTGTTGCAGGAGCTGTGTCATTAAGTTTTAGCTTGGGACTATTTGATACCGGGTTAAGCCTAAAAAAATTAGTTTGGCCATTGGCACTTTCCTTGGCGGCGGACTTTGAATAGCTTAATAGTAGATTGATATTTTCTAAAAGTTGATTGCGTTTGCCAAATGAATCAAGCGCGCCACACTTAACCAGGCTTTCAAGAGATTTTTTATTTAAATCTTTTGTGTTTACACGACTAAGCAGGTCTTCGAGATTTTTGTATGGACCATTTTTCTTTCGTTCTTGTATGATTGTTCGAACAATATTTGATCCTACATTTTTTATTGCTCTTAAGCCAAACCTGATAGTCGGTTTTTTGGCGGTTTTTACAACTGTAAATGTGGAGTAGCTTTCATTTACATCTGGCGGTAAAACTTGAATACCCATTTTTTTACATTCATCAACTTCTACAGATATACGATCTGTATTTTCTTGATCAGAAGTCAATAGTGAGGCCATGAATGCTTCAGAGTAATTAGCTTTAAAATATGCTGTTTGGTAAGCGATTAAGGCATAACAGGCTCCATGTGATCTATTGAATCCATAGCGGGCAAAGGGCTCAATAAATTGGAATATTTTTTCAGCTGTACTTCTGGCAATATTATTTTCTACACATCCATCAATAAACTTTTTTTTCTGTTCATTTAACAGACCGGCAATTTTTTTACCAACAGCCTTACGTAAAACATCTGCTTCAGCTAGCGTAAAGCCTGCCAATGATTGAACAATCTGCATAATTTGCTCTTGATAAACGGCCACTCCATATGTCTTTTTTAGTATTGGTTCAAGCTTGGGATGTAAATAATGCGTTTCTTTGAGCCCATGTTTACCGGCAATAAAATCAGGGATCAGCTCTATTGGTCCAGGGCGGTATAATGATACCATTGCAATTATATCCTCTAAACTTGTGGGTTTGAGCTGTTTCAAATAGCGCTTCATACCCGAGCTTTCTAATTGGAAGACGCCGGTAGTTTGAGCTTTTTGGAGGAGCTTGAATGTTTTTTTGTCATGTAAAGGTAAATCATCGAGTAGTATTTTTGTATCGTTAGTTTTCTCAATGATCTCTATAGCGTTTTGTAAAATAGTTAGGTTTTTTAATCCAAGAAAATCCATTTTTAAAAGGCCTAAATCTTCTATCGCATGCAGTGAATATTGTGTAATTATGGTCTCGTCGTTTTGACTAGCATGTTGAACCGGTACATAGTTTTCCAGCGTGTCTTTGGTAATGACTACTCCACATGCATGGGTGGATGCATGGCGAGCGACGCCTTCAAGTTTTTTTGCATTATCAAGTAAGTTACGACCCTCTTCGTCATTATCATAAATCTCTTTTAATTCTGCAACGTTTTTTATGGCTTCAGATAGGGTAGAAAACATTGGGATCAATTTGGCTACTCGGTCACAGTAAGAGTAGCTTAACCCTAAAGCTCGGCCAACATCACGTATAGCTGCGCGTGCCGCCATGGTTCCAAATGTGATAATCTGGGCCACATGATCATGGCCGTATTTTTCTTCAACATAGTGAATTACTTCATCTCTTCTGTCGTCAGCAAAGTCAATATCTATATCAGGCATGGAGATACGTTCGGGATTTAAAAATCTTTCAAACAACAATTCGTATTTTATTGGGTCCATGTTAGTGATATTTGTCAGATATGCAATTATTGATCCGGCAGCTGATCCACGACCCGGACCAACCACAATACCCTTTCCTTTAGCCCAGTTGATAAAGTCTTGAACAATCAGGAAATAAGAAGCAAACCCGGTTTTTTCAATAACTGATAACTCAAAATTCATTCGTTCAATTACTTTTCTTTCTTTGTTATTTATTAATTTTTTGTGGTCTGCAATTTGATAGCGTTTATTTAGCCCTCCTATGCAGAGCTCTTTTAAATACTCATCAGCAGTTTTATTTTCAGGGAGAGGAAATTGGGGAAGTAAAGTTTGTCCTAGGTCAAGTTTTAGATTACACTGATTGGCTACTTTCTCTGTATTTATTATGACCTCGGGATGATCAGGGAAAGCACTTATCATTCGTTCTGCGGACCTGAAAGATAGATCGTATTCGGTTAAGGTCAGACGGTCTTTATCATCTTTTTTTCTTTTTGTCTGAATACAAAGAAGTATGTCTTGAGCATCTTTATCATCTGGTTCAAGATAATGAACATCATTTGTTGCGACAACAGGTACGTTTAGCTTGTTACTAAAGCTAAAAATGCGCTCATTGACTTCATTTTGAAAACGAAGGTTTGGATGAGCCTGAACCTCTAAATAAAAACTATCATCACCGAAAAGATTTTTATATTTGATTATCATCTCTTCGGCTTTGGCCAGATTATTATTAATAATGTGATTTGCCAATTCACCCTGTAGGCAAGCGGTGATAGCAACAATACCTTCGTGGTATTTGGTTAATAATTCAAAATCAATACGTGGTTTTCTATAAAAACCATCTAAGTGGGCTAGAG
The DNA here is from genome assembly GCA_018814765.1 of Patescibacteria group bacterium. Classification (GTDB taxonomy): domain Bacteria; phylum Patescibacteriota; class Patescibacteriia; order JAHIZJ01; family JAHIZJ01; genus JAHIZJ01. The sequence continues at coordinate 28,921 of JAHIZJ010000018.1, read as the reverse complement.
ATGTTAGAGAGATTAAATTTTTATAGCCAATATGGTTTTTTGCCAACAAAATTAAATGATAGGGCTTCTCATCAATTTTAGATCGTTTATCAAGATGACTATTTCGCGCAACATATGCCTCTGTACCTATGATAGGCTTAATGTTTTCTTTGATTGCTTTTTGATAAAATTCTATCGCCCCATACATAACTCCGTGGTCGGTTAGGGCCACGGCTGACATGCCTTCATCTTTAACTTTTTTTACTATTTCGTCTATTTTAGGAAGACCATCAAGAAGGCTATAGTGACTATGTAGGTGGAGATGGACAAATCCCATCTTAAGTTAATAGGTTACTTCTTTAATTTACTGGATTTTTTGTCGTTGCGCTCTTTAAAGAAATCAATAAGAGACATAATGCTCTTGGTGAGTAGTGCTAGATAGTTTGACGAGTTGACAACTTTCTCTTTGACTGACTTAAGGATTTCATCTATTCCGTTTATTTTTTCCTGAATATCGTTGACTGTGTTTTTTGCAGTTTTAAGTATAGAGATAAAGTAGTACATGATCCAACAGAGAAAAAATGCAAAGATAGCAATGGCACCAGCGCTTACTAAATGAAGAACGTCTTTTGATGTCTCAAACATAATTATGAGCCTTTCAAGCTTAAGACCAGTTTGTTTTACAAGGTCTTAAAATAAATTATAAAATCAGCATTATTATAACATAATACTGATTTGTTGAAAAACATATAATTTGTTAAAATATTAAGGTTAATCGATAATTTTATATATGTCAGAAGAAAAAGTTGTCAGTGATAGACAGTTAAAGTTCAGCTATTGGTTTTTATCCAACAAGAATAGGCTGAAAAGACTGTTATTAGTAACATTGATAGTAATTAATGCCGGGCTATACACAAGGGTTTTATTGTTTGTAATCCCATACATATCTGACATGGAGTATATGAATAAATGGCCAAATACCATGATTGCTTCAACTATTGATTGGCCGGCCATACATATAAATATTGCTCCTAAAGAAGCAATAGTAGTAGAGACAGAAATTATTAAAGCAGGGCCAGGTGCATATGATGTTGTAATATGGCTAAGAAATCCCAATAAAAAATGGTATGCAAATAATATTGATTACAAGGTTATATTTGCAGGTCAAAAAACAGAAGCTAGGAGTACTTATTTATTACCCGGCGAAAAAATGATTGTGTATGCGCAGGACTTTAGGAGTACGAGTAATGACGCTATGAACGAAGATGTCCATTTTTTGATATCAGATACAAGGTGGGAGCAGATAAGCAATGTGGCAGACTACGATTTACCAAATTTTATAACTGCAGACACAAAAATTCAGTCTATTGATGATCAGGCGACTCAAGCACGCGTAATTTCTGATATTACAAACAAAAGCACTGCCAATTTACGAAGTGTTGAAGTAATCGCATTGGTTTGGTCAAATGATGAACTAATTGCTGTGAAAAGTACTACATTAAATGACTTCTATGTAAATTCCACAAGGCCTGTAGATATTCGTTTCTCAGAAAATATTCTTAAAGCTACTGAAGTTGAGTTGTATGTACAGTCTGATAATTTGTCTAAGAGCAACGTAATAGCTAACTAATGATGTTAATTAATCGGTTATAATATGTTTGGCCGATATTTATTTTATCTAAAAAAAATTGATTGGTTAATTGTTAGCCTGGTAATATTACTGGTATCGATTGGCTTACTTTCAATATATAGCACTTCATATAATACTGCCGGACAAGACACATCTGTCTTTGTAAAACAGTTAGTCTTTGTGCTAGTTGGTTTGGTGGCTATGTTTGGAATAAGCTTCATAGATTTTCGTTTTTTTCGTGCCTATGGAACTGTTATTTTATTAGTTGGGTTGGGATTATTATTGTTGGTATTGTTTGTGGGTACTGAAATTCGTGGTACCAAGGGCTGGATATTTATGGGTAGCTATGGAATACAGCCTGTAGAATTCGTAAAAATGTTTTTTATTATTTCATTAGCGCGATATTTTTCGCGTCATGGAAAAGACATCCACAATCCAAAGCATATTATCATTAGCGGTGGGATAACAATAGTTTTTTTGGTTTTGATAATGTTTCAACCAGATTTTGGATCTGCCATTATTTATTTCCTTATTTGGATAGGATTATTATTTTTATTAAATATTAAGAGATCATACCTAATTACACTATTGGTTATAATATCTTTAGTTGCTACCGCTGGCTGGGTTTTTGGTTTAAAGGATTACCAGAAAGAAAGGATAGGTACTTTTTTAAATCCATCGCAAGATTCATTGAAAACTGGATACAATATTACTCAATCTATTGTAGCTGTTGGCTCGGGAAATTTGTGGGGACGTGGTATGGGCTTAGGTCCGCAAAGTCAACTAAAATTTTTACCAGAACAACAAACTGATTTTATATATGCCGTAGTAGCAGAAGAGCTTGGGCTTGTTGGTGCTGTGTTAGTACTAGCGTTTTTTATTGTATTATTCATACGATTGATTAATGTAGCTCGAAAGTCTCGTGATGATTTTTCTTTATTTGTGATAAGTGGGGTTATAATAATGATATTTTTGCAGATGTTTATAAATATTGGAATGAATATTGGCTTGGTGCCTGTGGTAGGAATACCATTGCCTTTTGTAAGTGCCGGAGGTAGTTCATTAGTAGCCTCATTTATTGCTATTGGAGTCGTTCAGGGCGTAATTGTACATAGAAAGACATAAAACGCTATGATATGTATTTGACATTTCATACAAATTTGCTATAATATACATGTTAGAAATAAAAAATAATGAAATCAGCACAACCTAACCCAATGTTTTCAAATAATGAAGGGATACGACTTATATCGTATTGTCCTTTATGTAATACACAGTATAACCCCCTATCTGCCAAAGTATTAGAGGAAAAAGATGATGCTCACTTAGTGCATATTAATTGTAAGAAATGCAATTCTTCGATTGTTGCGCTTATATTATCAAGTGCCTTAGGTGTCAGCTCAGTGGGACTGTTAACTGATTTATCTGGTGAAGATGCACTACGTTTCAAGAAAAGTAGTAGGGTAAACGATGATGATGTAATAAATCTATATAGCCTCTTGCATTTAAATGTAGATATGGTTAAATACCTCAGTTCATCAATTTAATTAAAGGAAAGAAAATGTCTGAATATAAGCTACAGTCAACAACACGTAAAATGCTGGGTAAAAGAGTAAAAGCATTACGTAAGGAGGGGAATCTGCCGGCAGTATTGTATGGGGCTGGTATTAAAACAAGACCAATACAAACAGATCTTAAAGTATTTGAAAAACTCTATGAACAAACCGGAGAATCTACCCTTATTGATTTAACAGTTGATGAAGAAAAGCCAGTCAAGGTGATTGTTCACTCTGCAGAAAAAAACCCCTTGACTGAGGAATATGAACATGTTGATTTTTATCAGGTTGATTTAAAGAAAAAAATTACGACAGAAATTGAATTATTATTCATAGGCGAGTCCAAGGCAGTGAAAGAACTTGGAGGAGTCTTGATTAAAAGCATAGACCACGTAAAAGTAGAATGTTTGCCCAATGACCTGGTACATGAACTAAAAATTGATATAAGTAAATTGAATTCTTTTGATGATTCATTACATATCAAGGATATTGAATTACCCGCAGGTATAAAAATTCTTGACAAAGAAGATGAAACAGTCGTAAATGTAAAACCTCCTAGAACTGATGAAGAGTTAGAAGCTCTGGATGAAAAAGTAGAAGAAGTCGTAGAAGATGTCGAAGTAGACAAGGAAGACAAAGAAAAAGATGAAGAAGATGACAAGGATAAAGATAAAGATAAAGAGAATGAGAAACCCGCCGAAAAAGAAGAACCAAAGAAAGAAAAAAAATAACATAAAAAATGAACTTATCAAATAACATAAAAGATATGTTGTGGTCGGTGAAGAAAAGTAAAAAAACTCCTGTTATTATTGTTGTGATAGTATTGATAATTATAGCAATAGTAGCTGGTAGTTATTTGTTTAAAAGCGAGGAGACAGTAACTGGAAATACTAACAGTGAAAGAAATTCGAATAATATCAGTGAAGAAATGCGGGCTATTGACGGGACTTGGGTGGAAATTGGTCGTGAGAATATGAACCCAGTTGCTATTATGATAGAAAATTTAGTAGCGTCTAGGCCTCAGTCAGGTGTAAATAAAGCGAATCTGGTATATGAAGTACTTGTAGAGGGTGGCATTACAAGATTTATGGCTGTATATGCATCAGGTGATGAGGTAGAAAAGATTGGACCGGTTCGATCAGCTAGGGATTATTATTTAGATTGGGCCAAAGAACTAAACGCCGTATACGCGCATGTGGGGGGGAGTCCAAAATCGTTTGAACTGATTCCTCAGTATGACATTATTGACCTAAATCAATTCTATAATAGCCAGTATTTCTGGCGCTCAAGTGATCGTTATGCCCCACATAATCTGTATACGTCATCTGAGTTATTAGCTAGGGCTATACGCGATAAAGATTTTAGTGAAACTGGGGACTATGAAAGCTGGGAGTATTCAAAGACAGCCAACCCGGCCGATAGTGAGAAAACACTGACAATTGGTTTTTCCACTTATAATTATTTAGTGGAATATAAATATAACAAAACCAATAATGAATTTATAAGATATCAAGCTGGAGAGCCACACACAATGGAGAATGGTGAAGCCATCAGTGCGAAGAATGTAGTAGTACAATATGTTAAAACTCGTACAGCAGATGATGAAAATCGTTTAAGCATCGAAACAATAGGTGAAGGAGATGCAAGAATTTATATTGATGGCAAAGAAATAAATGGTCAATGGAAAAAACCAGCTCGTGACGAAAGAACGAAGTATTATGACTCATCGGGTGACGAAATAGAGTTCAATCGTGGTACTACCTGGGTTGAAGTGCTCCCAACAGACAGAACTGTAACTTTTGAATAATAGAGTGAATGGCTAAACAAAAAGATAAAAATCAAAAGGTTTCGTTTAAAAAAACACCTACAAATAACAAAATGTTAGGCTGGAAGCTTATTTCAGTTTATTTTGTTGTTACTACGGTGGTATGTTGGGTGTTTGTATTTGGGTTTACGCAACAGTATTTCTTGCCAATTGTCTGGTCATTTAATGGAGAAGCCGATAATGGTGTTAGCTCGGCGCCAGACACTACAGATAGTATTATCTCAGTTGATAAAGTTGATGCAAACGAAAGATGTCTCGATGGTATTAAAGTTGCCGTAGAAGACGTTAATCCAACTCCAGTAGCAATAATGTTTGATAATATTCCACCAGCCTGGCCACAAAGTGGACTAGAAGATGCCTCAATTGTGTATGAAGCATTGGTGGAAGGTGGCGCAACCAGACTTATGGGTGTTTTTGTGAATGGTAATGCCGAAAAAATAGGACCGATACGATCAGCTCGACCATATTTCCTTGAATGGGTGTCAGAGTATGATGCATTGTACGGGCATGTAGGCGGATCACCTGAAGCATTAGCTGCTATTGATGGCTTGGGTATTAATGATTTTAGCCAATTTTTTAACGGGCAGTTTTTCTGGAGAGATACATCTCGCTATGCACCACACAATGTCTATACTAGCTCAGAGTTAATACAAAGAGCCTTGAGAGACAAAGATCTTGTCGATAACGACTATGAATATCAAACCTGGGAATTTAAGGACGATTTGCCACTTGAAGAAAGAACCAATAAAGATGAACGAATAGAAGTGCATTTTTCTGGTGGTCAAACGTGGGTATCAGAATATGTTTACAAAAGAGAAACAAATAGTTATGAAAAATTTCATGCTGGCAGACCTCACATAGATGAAGAGTCTGGAAATCAACTACAAACAAAAAACGTTGTAATTGTGATAGTGCCTGAGATATCATCCTATGGTGAAAAAGGCAGAATTACTTTGGATATATCAGGCGAAGGCAAGGCATTTATATTCAGAGATGGTCAGAAGATTGAGGGTACTTGGAAAAAACCTGATAGAATAAGCCGAACCCTGTATTATGACGAGCAGGGAGAGGAAATACCATTTAATAGAGGAACCACGTGGATATCAATAGTTCCGGAAGATCGTGATGTTATTTATCAGGAATCTGATAGTAACTAGAACTTAAACAATATAAAACAATCAAGCCAACAGAGTCACGCTGCTCTGTTTTTTGATAATAATTTGTATTATCTAGAAAGAATCAAAACTCGGTCAAATCCATTTAGGTCTTTATGTACAACGCTTGAGAAGTCTGGAAGGTATGTTTTTGCAAGTATATCTAATTTAGAATATTGATCATGACCAATTTCTAAGCATATATATTCAGGTTGGTGACCTAGCTGAGATATTTGTTTTATAAGTCTAGAATAAAAAAGTAAACCATCAGATCCAGCTGACAGTGCAATGTTCGGTTCATAAGTGTTAAAAGACAATTCATCTGTTTTTAAATAAGGTAAATTTGCTACTATCAGGTCAATGTCTTTGTTAATAATAGGGGACAATAAAGAGCCATAAATAAACGATATACGTTTATTTGTTTTAAATGATTTAGAATTAAGCCTGGCTATTGTTAAGGCTGGTTTAGAAATATCAGTAGCTAGTAAATTAGCACTAGGACAATCAATTGCAATTGATATGGCGATAATTCCACTACCGGTGCCTATGTCGGCAACTACAACATTATTTTTGTTAATTTTTGAGATAAGGCTAATTGATTTATTAACCAATAGCTCGGTTTCGGGCCTAGGTATCAAGACATGTTTGTCAATGAAAAAGTATTTGTTTTTAAAATTACATTTATTTGTTATATAAGATATAGGAACATTATTAGATCGTTTTTTAATAGCTTCAATGTAATTAGTAAATAAAAGGTTTGAAATTTCCTTTTCTGGATGTGTATATAAAAAACTTCTCGTCTTATTGATAAAAGAAGACATAATAATGTCAGCATCAATATAAGCTGAATCAATATCATGACTTTTTAATATTTGGTAGCCACGTAGGAGTGCCTGATGAATTGTCATCGGTCAGCTGATTTGAGACTGGCAATAATCTCTTCTATATTGCCATCCAAAATTTGTTGAAGATGGTGCCAGCTTTTTTTTAAGCGATGATCTGTCACACGATCTTGTGGAAAGTTGTATGTTCTTATTTTTTCAGAACGATCACCAGTACCTATTTGGCTTTTGCGATCAGATGAACGCTTTTGGCGCTTTTTTTCTTCAGCCAAGGAATATAGCCGTGTGCGTAATACTTGAAGAGCACGTTCACGGTTTTGGAGCTGAGATCTTTCGTCTTGGCACTGCACCATGATCCCTGTGGGTTTATGAGTAATCCTAATTGCAGAATATGTTGTGTTAACGCTTTGACCGCCGTTTCCTTGTGCGGTAGATGCTTGAATATCTAAGTCATCAGGATTAAGTTCTATATCGGTTGTTTCAGCTTCGGGTAAAATTGCGACTGAAGCGGCAGATGTATGAACACGACCTGATTTTTCAGTTTCGGGGATTCTTTGTACCCGATGAACGCCACTTTCATATTTCAAATTGCTAAAAACGCTTTGACCGCGAATTTCAAAGATTATTTCTTTGAAGCCGCCTATGCCTGTGCGATTTGAAGAAATTAACGTTGTCGACCAATTCATTTTTTCAGCATAACGTGAATACATACGAAATAAATTTGCAGAAAAGAGAGCTGCTTCATCACCACCTGTACCTGCACGTATCTCCACAATAATGTTTTTTGAGTCCCGTTCATCCGATGGATTCATTCTGTTGTCAATATTTGTCTGTAGGGTCTCTAGTTCCTTACTGATTTTATCTGATTCAGATTTTACTAACTCGAGAATCTCAGGATCATTTTCATTTTTTTGCGAAACATCAAGCTCTTTTTGCTGATTGGTGAGCGCCTCGTGACGCTCAATGTCTTTATACAATTCACTTAATCGTGAATATTTATGCGATAAAGATTTCATTTTATCAGGCTGTTTCACAAGACTAGGGCTCTGCAGCTCTATCTCAAGTTTCTCTATTTGACTCTTGATTGATTTTTTGTCGTTCATTTTAATAAAACCACCAAAAAAATAGGTGGGTTTTATTATATAGTTAGCTATTTTTTGTTCTGACTTACCCTAGAGGCCTTTTTTTTACTCATAATTTTATTAAATCTATCCACACGTCTGGCTGTATCAACCAACTTTTGCTTTCCTGTGTAAAAAGGATGACAGGCAGAACAAAGCTCAACCTGTATTGATGCTACGGTAGATCCAGTCTTAATTTCATTACCACAGGCGCACTTTATTTTGGCGTCAGTATGATACTCCGGATGTATTTTCTTTTTCATTTATTCTTTTCCTATCGATGAATATTTAATTATTGATAATTGATTAGTGGCCCGAATGTTTAAGAATATTGAACTAATTAGACCAATAGCGGAAGTGTATTGATTTTTTAATAAAAAGTCAACTATCTGTGTTAAAATATACCAATTTTAATAAAGCCGGGCAAGACTTGAATATTTTTTTAAAACCTGTTATTATCATGACATCTAATTAATAAATCACACATACCACGCTTTTCTTACGATCATGTGAAGAATTATACCTTTTCTTGCCTTATCAATGCATAATTGTGGGGTTATGGGTAGAATGTGTGGTAGCGGAGAAAAAGAATAATGAAAGACATATCTCTTTTAGAGATGCTAAAAAATGGAGTGCACTTCGGGCATCAAAAGTCACGATGGCACCCAAAAATGAAACCCTATATATTTGCTGAACGAAGCGGTATCCACATTGTGGATTTAGAACAAACACGTGAAAAGCTAAAGGAAGCTTTAACTTTTTTACATGATACTGCCAGCAAAGGTGGAGTGGTTGTTTTTATAGGAACAAAAAAACAAGCCCAAGGTATTATTAAAAAAGCTGCGGAAGATTGCGGAATGCCCTATATAATTAACCGATGGATCGGTGGACTTTTTACTAATTTTGCAATTGTGAAAAAGCTGATTGATAGATTGCATGAATTAAAAAAGAGTCAGGAAAGTGGAGATCTGGAAAAATATACCAAGAAAGAACAGACAGCAATAAAAAAGAAAATTGAAAAACTTGAAAAACTGGTTGGTGGAATATCGGGAATAAAAAAAATACCTGATGCAATATTTATTGTTGGTCTGAAAAATGAAAAAACAGTGGTTAGAGAAGCCAATAGAAAAAATATACCGATAGTTGCCCTAGCAGACACAAATACTGATCCTACAAACGTAGCTTATCCGATACCTGCAAACGACGATGCGACAAAATCAATCAAGCTTATTACAGGATTGGTAGCTGAGAGCATCAAAGAAGGCAAAATGGCAATAAAAGAAAACGTTGAAACAGTCAAAGAAGAAAAGACAAAAAAAGATTAATAAATTATAGAATAAAAAAATATGAATAAAATCTCAACAGATCAAATACAAGAACTAAGAAAAAAAACAGGCGTAGGTTTAATGGAAGCAAAGAAAGCATTGGAAAGTTGTGATGGTGACATGGAGCAGTCAATCAATTACTTGGTAAAGAGGGGAGAGAAGATAACTCTTTCAAAAGCCAATCGTACAACTGATCAAGGCATAATAGACACATACATTCATAACAACCATAAAGTAGCCGGTGTAGTTTCATTATTATGTGAAACTGATTTTGTGGCTCGGACAGATGAATTTAAAGAATTAGCCCATGAGATAGCTCTGCAGGTTGCAGCTACGCGTCCTGAATATTTAGTACCAGAAGATATTCCTGATGATGTAATCAAAAAAGAAAAAGAGAACTATGAAACTCAGGTTGATGAAGGTAAACCCAAAGATATAAAGGAAAAAATCATTGAAGGAAAGCTAAATAGTTACTACAAAGAAGCTTGCCTAATGAACCAGCCATACATAAAAGATGATTCTATAACTGTCGAAGAATTAATAAATCAGAAAGTATCATCTTTGGGTGAGAATATAAAAGTTAAAGAATTTGCGTTTTTTGAAATTTAATCAATGGAACTGTTAGAATTACAAACAGAGTCTTGGGACCAAACTCATTATGCGAAAATACCTGAATACGATCTCGTAAAAGGTGAATATGTGGTGATTCAGTTTGAGAATGGTCAGGATTTAGCAAAGATTGTTAATATAAAAAAAATTGACGAACCTGAGTCTCGTTTATCTGCGGTCACCGTTACAAGAAAAGTTACAGAAAACGACATTAAGAAATATGACGAGCTAAACAAATCAAAAATAGAAGCTCTCAAGCATTGTAAAGATCTGGTACAGAAATACAAGCTACCAATGAAATTAGTTGATTGCCACTTCTCATTGGATGGCGGGCGTGTAATATTTGGCTTTATTGCTGATGGTCGAGTCGACTTTAGAGTGCTAGTCAAAGAACTAACACGCCATTTTCAAAAAACAGTTAGACTTCAACAGATGGGAATTCGTGATGAGGCTAAGTTGTTTGGAGACATAGGTGCGTGTGGAAGACTGTTGTGTTGTCGAAAGTTTCTGAACGAATTAAGCAGTATAACGTCAGACTATGCAAAAGTTCAAGGTGTAGAACACAGAGGATGTGAAAGATTGTCAGGTGTTTGTGGCCGACTAAAGTGTTGTTTAGCTTTTGAAGCTGATATTTACAAAGAACTTATGGAAAAGCTACCAAAAGTTGGTACAAAAATAAAAACAAAAAATGGCCAAGGCGTTGTATGTAATCAAAATGTGTTAAAACAGAGCGTCATGGTAAAAGTAGAAGATAAGTATATTGAAATCCCTTATAAGTGAGTATGTTTGATATAATTCTATTAATATTATCTGTATTAAGCTTAGTTGCCATAGTTATTATTGTTGGTAGAAAATTTCCACAATTAGCTCAAACAAACAAAAAAACTATTCAGCAGGTAAGAGAAGACGCAACGAAGTATAAAATAATTGGCTCAAGACTTGAAAGAAAGATTATTAAAATTAGTTCTTATATAATAAAGGCACTGAGACCAATATATGTAAGGATAATAAATTTGGTAAAAGAAATATACGAAAAAGTGGTGCATTTGGAAAAGCAATATACTAAAATGAGTAATCAGAAAAAAAATGGGGTTATTGATCCGCAAGCGCACACTCAATTTACCCTGTCTTCAGAAATAGATGGATTAATTGAACAAGAAGAATACGAACAAGCTGAAAAAAAATTGATAGAATTGATATCAAATGATTCAAGAGAGGTTGAGCCGTATCGCCGATTGGGAGAATTATATATGACCATAAAAGACTTAGAACAAGCCAAAGAAACATTCGAGTATATATTGACATTGGACATGAAACATAAAGAGGAAAGTGAAGTTATAGATGGCTCAGATGACGCAGACGTAGCTGCTGATTATATTAATCTTGGATTGGTTTATAGAGATTTGGGATTGGTAGATAAGGCTCTCGAGACAATTGAAAAAGCATGCCAGTTAGAAGGAAATAATCCTCGTAACCTTGATATATTTCTGGAAACCAGTATAATAGCTGGTAATAAAATTTCAGCCTGGGAAGCTTTTGATAGATTAAAGAAAGTTAACCCAGAAAATAAAAAATTAGAGGAGTTTTCTGTTAAGATAAAAGAATTGGAAAAAGTAACTAAGATAAAGAGCGCTTAATTTGCCCACCTAGCTTCCTCCTTCGTTCATTTCATTCACTTCGGCGGACAGGCAGCTGGTACCCAGTACCACTCATTTCGTTCGGGTACTGGGCAGGGAGCAACAGATAAATATAAATAATTATGTCCACCTAGCTCAGTTGGTAGACCTGCCCGCCAGTCGCCGGGCGCCGATGTAGCTCAGTTGGTAGAGCAACTCCATGGTAAGGAGTAGGTCCGCGGTTCGAATCCGCGCATCGGCTCCAGGCGATCGGCAGGCGGGGTAACTCCATGCATGCCCCGCACTTGGAGCGATAGCGACAAGATGCGGGGGTAAGGAGTAGGTCGCCGGTTCGATTCCGGCGGTGGGCTTCAGTAAAATTTGGTCACAGGTGATGGGTCGGTACCAAAGCGGTTCACGTGTCAAGCACGGGATAGGCTCCGGACTAGACCGATGCCACCTATAGTAGATCATTAGATATTTATTAATAAACAAAAAGAGTCACATGGTGGGTCGGTACCTAAGCGGTCAACAGGGTCAGACTGTAAATCTGATGGCTTCGGCCTTCGCAGGTTCGAATCCTGCCCGGCCCACCATGTGACTTTTAACAGACTGCCACCGCCTATGGCGGGGTGCCGCCGGTGGCGGCATAAATCTGATGGCTTCGGCCTTCGCCCCGCCAAGGCGGGGCCTGGTCCACCGTGGGACTCTTGAAGAAAAATAAACTTTTTAATCGAGGTAAACCCAATAGTTAATTTATTACTAAATAAAACATTATGAACCATGAAGCACAAAAAGCCCTGATGCAAGAGAGTTTAATACAAAAGAACGTGAATTATTCAGGGTGATTATACAATTAAGTAGTATAAGTGAAGCAAAAGACAACATATCAGCTGCTGGTAGGTCAAGAGCTGAAACAGCAGCCACACTCTTGCAAGAATTGCCTGAAGATATGAACACTGATAGATTAGAATTTAGAAGAAGAGTAGTACACGAATGCCGTCAAGGAATATCAACTGTACAACCGGTGAATGAAACAGATGAAAGTTTAATTGAACGAGCTAAGAAAATTTTAGAAGAATTAGAACAGGCTAAAGCTTAGCCCGTTCAGTATGGTCCACCATAAAGGACACCAAAAATAGGTATTTTTTTAATATGTGATATGGTATAATGAATTATATCTTAATTATTATTTATTTTTGAAAAATCATGTCCACGGCTACTAAAAAAAGAATATTACTTATTTATACAGGTGGAACAATTGCAGGAAATGTTGCTGAGAGTAATGTTTCGGAAACGAAGCGCTCTGATCCTGACAGTTTTTTGGCTGTTCTTGATGATTCAATTAAAATCGTAAAAAGAAATTGGAACATTGAAATAGAGCCAAAAAATATCGATGTATTTAACGTAGATAGTTCAGATATATTGCCTGAAAACTGGACAACATTAGTAGAAAAAATTGCGGAAGAATATGATAATTTTGATGCATTTATTATATTACATGGTACTAATACAATGGGCTATACAGCAGCTGCCCTGTCATTTGCTCTGGAAAATATTAACAAACCGGTCATTTTGACCGGTGCACAGGTACCTCTGGGATATTTGGGGTCTGATGCGACAACTAATCTGGTAAACTCTCTCAGGCTGGCAGTTTGGGGATATCATCCAATAAAAGGTGTGATAGCCGTCTTTGGCAGTAAAATTATTTCGGGTGTAAGGGTTAAAAAGGGAACTGACTTTGATTATGATCCCTTTGCTGCTTTTATTACGGGGTCTCTGGGACAGATAGGACGTTTTATCAGGATATCAGAGGCAGCCCTGGAGAAACATATTTCATATCTTTCTAAGGTAAAACCATTAGCAATTCAATCCAGAGTATTGAGTGTAAAAAAAGATTTTAATACAAAAGTAATTGCATCACTCACTGAAGTTCCAGGAATGTCTTATGAGCTTTTTCAATCCCTCGTTGAGAATAATAATATTAAAGCATTTGTTTTAAGAGCATTCGGTGCCGGTGATGCCAGTAAAAATCTTAGAAAGGGGTTTGAATATCTTAAGGAGAAACAAATACCAATTGTTGTTACAACACAGGCACCTAATGGTATTGCCAGTTTTCAGGTTAATGAACCGGGTAAAGAGTTAAAGAATAATGATCTGGCAATTCCGGCCTATGATATGAGCATAGAGTCAATGACCACAAAGATGGCCTGGCTGCTTACCCAGAATCTTAGCTATGAACAGATTAAAATAAAAATGCTGGAAGACTTGCATGGTGAAATAAATATTGAAAATGAGTTGATATAGACTATTTATATAATTAGGAAAACAATACTGGTTATTACTCATGTATTGACACAAGTATTTTATTAAGTCATACTGAATAAGTTAATTAATTTTGGTCGCCATAGGCGCGGCTTTTTTTGTAAGAATATGGAAATTAGAAATATAGCAATTATTGCTCATGTAGATCACGGTAAAACAGCGCTGACTGATGCTTTGATGCGTCAATGTAATATGACGGAGGCGGGGCTCACAATGGATAGCGATGCCTTGGAATTGGAGCGAGGCATAACTATTTATTCAAAAAATACTTCAGTCTCCTACAAAGGCACCAAGATAAACATCGTTGACACTCCCGGCCACGCTGATTTTGGCTCTGAAGTTGAGCGTGTTTTGAGATCTATTGATTCTGTATTATTGGTAGTGGATGCTCAAGAGGGGCCCATGCCTCAGACAACATTCGTTTTAAAAAAATCTCTTAAACTAGGTTTAAAGCCTATAGTTATTTTGAACAAGATTGATAAGCCTTCGGCAAGACCAGCGTGGGCTCATGATGCTGTTTTTGAATTATTTATGAATCTCGGTGTCTCAGATGAACAGATGGATTTTCCGGTAGTATATGCGATCGCCAGAGATGGATTAGCCAAGTTAAAAATGGAGGACGATGCCAAGGACTTATCTCCACTTTTGGATTTAATTTTAAGAGAAGTGCCTCCAGCTTCGTCCGAAGTTTTTATAAAAAAGAAATTGACTGCACAAGTTTTTAATCTTGGTTATGATAATTTCTTAGGCAGATTGGCAATATCAAGAGTTTATTCAGGAAATCTTAAAGTCGGTGACAATATATTTCTAAAAAAGATTGATGGCACAACAAGCCCAAATAAAATTACCAAGATATTCACTTTTAATGGACTAGAAAGAAAAGAAGCAAAAGAGGCTATTGCAGGAGATATTGTAATGATAGCCGGTATTCCGGATATATTTATCGGAGACACCATTTGTGAAAACATGGAACAAGAAGCTCTACCTGCTATCAAAGTTGACGAACCAACAATATCGTTAAACTTTTTAGTTAATAGTTCTCCATTTGCCGGCCGAGAAGGTAAGTTTGTCACTAACAGACAAATAAAAGAAAGGCTGATAAAAGAATTGGAGGTCAACGTTGGTTTGAAAATAGACTTTTCTTCAACCGAGTTCTATAAAGTGTTCGGAAGGGGAGAGCTACACATTGCTATTCTGCTGGAAAACATGAGAAGGGAAGGCTATGAACTGCAGGTTTCACAACCCCAAGTAATTATCAAAGAAATAGATGGGAAAAAATGCGAACCATTCGAAGAAGTAACCGTAGATATTCCTGAAGAATATTCCGGCATTGTAATAGAAAAGCTTTCAAAGAGAAAAGGGAAGATGATAGAGATGCGACCTGAACTAAAAAATACAAGAATAATATTTGAAATACCCACCAGGGGATTCCTTGGATATAGAAATGAATTCACAGTTGATACCAAGGGTGAAGGTATAATCTGTTCTCGGATTATTGGTTTCAAGCCCTGTGTTGATGGTATTGAAAAACATAGTTTTGGTTCAATGGTTTCCATGGCCACAGGTAAAGCATTGGCTTTTTCACTGGCCAATTTACAAGATCGCGGAGATCTCTATATTGAAGCAAATACAGATGTATATGATGGGATGATTATCGGCAGTGCTTCTAAAGGGTATAATATGAAAGTAAATCCGATAAAAGGAAAACATCTGACGAACATGCGTGCTTCTAACGCGGACATTGGTATTAAGCTCACACCACCGTTAAAGTTGACACTTGAGCGAGGACTGGAAATAATAAAAGAAGACGAGTATTTGGAAATCACCCCAAATCACATAAGGCTAAGAGTAGCTTAATAGTTGCATAAGCATGAAGTCGGTTTTAATGCCGTTTTTTGTTATCTAGCATTAGTTCGCATAATATGCAATAATTGGGGTATATCATACACTTTGTTCGCATAAAAACGAGTTATACGCAATTCAAGAAATATTTTTCTTTTTATAAGGAATTTTGACAGGCTTTTTAAAAAGGGGAATAAATTTGTTTTTTATTTATTAGAAAGGGGTAATATGGTGTTTTCTCCGCTACGCTACGAAAACGATTTATTTATAAGGGGAAAACGAATACAATACAATTACTTAACTTGGATTTAAAACTATGGCAAATTCTAAAGAAGCAAAAGCACGAATAAAGATAAACAAACTCCTTGAAGAATCGGGGTGGCGTTTTGAGGATGACAAAAATGGTAAAGCTAATATTCAACTTGAAGCAGGGGTCAAATTTAACGAGCTTGATGAAGATTTAGAAAATGCTGTCACAAGCGATGGCCGTCGAGGAGCGATAGATTTTCTCTTGCTCGACAAGGACGGTCGTGCACTCGTTGTAGTAGAAGCTAAAAAAGAAGCAATTGATCCGTTGTCCGCCAAAGAACAAGCCCGCAATTATGCCCGCAATGCTGGCGCTCGTTTTGTCATTCTTTCAAACGGCAACATTCACTATTTTTGGGATACAAAACACGGTAACCCCGACACTATCTCACGATTTCCGACGCAAAACTCAATTACGCAATACGAAAAATATACGCCTAACCCTGCCGAGTTAGCACGAACAGAGGTTAACGAAAATTATATTATTTCGACACAAGTTCCAGCATTTGCTACAGATCCGTCATTTCAAGATGAATCAAATAGAGTAGAGTTTTTAAGAACTAATAATCTAAAGCAACTTCGTCCATATCAAGTGCAAGCCATAAAGGCACTGCAAGAATCAGCTAATACAGGGAATCAACGATTTCTTTTTGAAATGGCGACCGGAACAGGAAAGACCCTCATCTCTGCTGCAGTTATTAAACTATTTCTGAAATCCGGTAATGCGAAACGAATTCTTTTTCTTGTTGATCGTCTTGAGCTTGAAGATCAAGCACAAAAAGCCTTTGTTCACTATCTCGGAAAGGACTTTCGAAGTGTTATATATAAAGAAAATCGAGACTCTTGGGCAAATGCCAGCATCGTTGTTTCCACGATTCAAACTTTTCTTGCAGGTGATCGTTATAAAAAAGAATTTTCTCCTACAGATTTTGAACTCGTTATTTCAGACGAGGCTCACCGCTCAATTGGGGGCAATAGTCGCGCAGTTTTTGAATATTTTGTTGGCTATAAACTCGGACTTACCGCTACTCCAAAAAACTATCTGAGAGGTTTTGATGCCGAAGGTTCAGATAGTCAAAGAGAGTATGAGCGCCGACTTTTAATTGATACTTACAAAACATTCGGTTGTGAACCCGGCAATCCTACTTTTTCATATGATTTAGACCAAGGTTCAAAAGACGGTTATCTTATTAAACCGACACTTGTGGATGCTCGCACAAATATCACGACCGAACTTCTTTCAGAAGAAGGCTATGCCGTCCACACGCTTACAGAAAGTGGCGAAACAATTGACGAAACCTTCAACGAGCGTCATTACGAACGTAAAATTTTCAACGAAGAAACTAATATCGCAATGTGCAAGGCGCTGATTGATAATGGCATCTATGACCCTGTTGCCAAACAGCTCGGAGTAGATCTTTTTGGCAAAACGATTGTTTTTGCAGTTTCCCAAAAGCACGCTGCTCGGCTTACTAATATCCTAAACAAAATCGCCTTTGAAAAATGGCCGGAACAATATAGTGAATCAAATTTCGCCATGCAAGTTTCTTCGCAAGTCGCAAGTGCTCAGCAAATGACAATCAATTTCGCTAATAATCGCCTCGGTGGTCAAACAAACAATCCCGAAGGCTATGATTCCAGCAAAACTCGCGTGGCTGTGACTGTTGGCATGATGACAACTGGCTACGATTGCCAAGACTTACTCAATATTGCCCTGATGCGACCGGTTTTCTCTCCGACTGATTTTGTGCAAATCAAAGGACGAGGCACGAGAAAGTGGACTTTTGAATATAATGACTATGAAAATGATTCGATTATTGAGCAGAAAGAAAAATTCAAGTTTTTTGATTTCTTTGCCACTTGTGAGTATTTTGAAGAGGACTTCAACTATGATGAAAAAATAAAACTTCCACCTATTCATGTTACTCCGCCAACTGGCCCTGGTGGCGATGGCCCAATTGGTAACCCACCTCCAGAACCACCAAAAGGCCCGATTGACTTAGCGACAACTGACGAACTCGCCACTTTATCTGAAACACCAGAGGGCGTGATAATGCGTATTGACCGAGAAGGATTTAAACGCGCAGTAGAGGAGGATGTGCTTGGTAACGAAAAACTCAAAAATATGTGGCAAAACGGTGATACCGAGGAAGCTGAAGATTTTGCCAAGAAAGAGATTTTTGATCGACCAAAATATTTCCTTAACCTTGACAAGATCAAAAAGATTTTTGGTGTTGATCGTCGTATTACAGTCAAAGAATTTTTGCAGGTAGCTTTTGGCGACAAAGAGACTTTTGAAATGAAAGACGACCTTCTAGAATCTGAATGGGAAAAGTTTATGGAAGTAAATCCTGTGGATCAAGCACACTACGCACCAGTTAAAATGTTTTTCAAAGCGTATGTGACCGATGAAAAAGTACGCGAAATTGTAACCAGTCGTCAAATAGGTCGCTTCAGCACAGAATCATCTTTTCATTTTGACGAATATCAGCAGCTCAATGGATATAAAACAATCGTCCCGCAATATGTCCGTGATTATGCTTATCATTTAACGAATTTATAAAATTATGAATACAGATACAAAACGACATATTGATTCTGCCCGCCAAGTGCTTGTTGGCGTGGTGCCAAACCCAACTTCACAGATCGACCAGATCACCAATGCACTCATCTATAAATTTATGGATGATATGGATCAGGCGGCTATCAAACAAGGTGGCGAGCCGGCATTTTTTGTGGACGATTTGGAGCCATATGCGTGGACGCGCTTGATGGATCCGCGAATGGGAAACCAAGAGCGCATGAATCTCTACGGTGAGGCGCTGATTAAATTCTCGCAAGCCAAACAACTGCCGGAACTTTTCCGTGGTATTTTCAAATCCGCCTTTTTGCCGTATCGCTCACCAGAAACGCTCGGACTATTTTTGAAAGAAATTGATTATTTTGACTACTCCCACCCCGAAGAACTTGGTAACGCCTACGAATACTTGCTTTCCATAATGTCCTCGCAAGGTGATGCCGGCCAATTCCGCACGCCCCGTCATATTATTGATTTCATCGTAGATGTCGTTAACCCGACCAAAGAAGACAAGGTACTTGATCCAGCTTGTGGTACAGGCGGATTCTTAGTTAGCTCATACAAACATATTCTCGAACAGCACGACGGTAAAAACGATCCAAAGAAAATTGAAAAACCACTCACTCCTGACGAACGTAAAAAATTGATGGCAAATTTTGAGGGCTACGATATAGACCCAACGATGGTGCGTATTGCGCAGGTCAATATGTATTTGCATCAATTTAAGAATCCAAAAATCTTTCAATATGATTCGCTTTCCAGTGAAGAACGCTGGAATGATAAGTTTGATGTGATTCTCGCAAATCCGCCGTTTATGTCGCCAAAGGGCGGAATTAAACCACACAGCAAATTTAGTATTCCATCAAACCGTTCCGAAGTACTGTTTGTGGATTACATCATGAACCACCTCAGGCCAAAAGGCCGTGCCGGTATCATTGTGCCGGAAGGAATTATTTTTCAATCAGGCACCGCCTATAAACAGCTTCGCAAAAATCTTGTAAGTGACGGACTGTATGCTGTGGTAAGTTTGCCGTCGGGCGTATTCGCGCCATATAGTGGAGTAAAAACGAGTATTTTACTTTTTAATAATGAATTAGCAAAAACAAGCCAAGAGATTTTGTTTGTAAAAATAGAACAAGACGGCTACGAACTCGGCGCCACCAAGCGACCAATCAGCAAAAATGATTTGCCGACTGCTTTGGATATTCTCAATAAATGGAACAGTGGCGAAAAAGCAGAAAACAAGCTGGCGGTGTATGTAGAAAAATCCAAGATTGCCGAGAGCGGCGACTACAATCTTTCCGGTGGTTGCTATCGTGTAGCTACTGACTACACTAATGCCAAATGGACAATGGTGGAGTTGAAAGAACTTTGTGACATTACAACAGGCAGAAAAGATGTAAACGAAGGAAATCCGGACGGCGAATACCCATTCTTTACTTGTTCCAAAGAAAACACATTCATTGATACATTCTCATTCGACACTGAAGCATTACTCATTGCTGGAAACGGTGATGTCGGCGCGGTTAAATATTACAAAGGAAAATTTGATGCATATCAGCGAACTTATGTTTTGAGTGATTTTAAAAATGTAAATGTGAAATATCTTTTTCAAGTTTTGAACAATTCTTTGAAAGAGAATATGCAATTGCAGAAGCTTGGAAATACGATGCCTTATATCAAACTCGGAATGTTACAAACATTTTTAATCCCTCTCCCGCCTCTCGAAATCCAAGAGCAAATCGTGACGGAACTGGACGGCTACGCAGGCATCATCATCGGCGCCAAACAAATCGCCCAAAACTGGAAACCAAAGATTGATATTGACCCGGAGTGGAAGAAGGTGAAGTTGGAAGAAATCTCTGATTTAATTACAAAAGGTACGACGCCGACAACTAATGGCGATAAATTTACCGAAACAGGAGTCAATTTTATTAAAGTTGAAAGTTTGTCTGAAACTGGCGAAATTGATCATAAAAAAATATCATTTATTTCCGAACAGTGTCATGAGTCATTAAAACGAAGTCAGTTAAAGGAGAATGATATATTGTTTTCCATAGCTGGTACAAAAATGGGGATATCAGCTATTGTTAAAAACAATAATTTACCTGCAAACACAAATCAAGCTCTGGCAATTATAAGGTTAAAAAATAATGTTAACCCATTATATCTATTAAATTATTTGAGATCTCTAATGATAATATCTCTAATTGAGAATATTAAAGTTGGTGTCGCTCAGTTTAATCTCTCGTTAAAACAAGTGGGTGAACTAGAAATTCCTCTTCCCTCTCTCGCCGTCCAAAAACAAATCGTAGAAAGAATCGAAGCCGAACATGCCCTCGTTAAATCTGCCAAAAAACTGATTGAAATCTACGAACAAAAAACTAAAGATGCGGTAGCTAAACTTTGGGAAGAATAATCTATAAAAAATTATGAATTATTACCAAACAAAGAAAAAAGTATTTATCAGTTTCGATTTTGACAATGATAAGTTTCTAAGAGATTCATTGATCGGTCAATGTAAAAATAATGGAACGCCCTTTGATATGGAAGACTGGTCAGTAAAAGAGCCTTGGAATCAAAGTGAATGGAAGGAAAAATGTTTGTCTAAAATCAGGAGATGTGACCTGGTTATCGTTATGGTGGGAGAAAAAACACACACTTGTAGCGGTGTAAGGGCTGAAATTACAATGGCAAAAGAAGCTCGTGTCCCTGTTGTCGGATTAAAAGGTTATCCTAGTAAAAATTGTCCCAAGCCAGAAGGTTTGGAGGGTTATTATAATTGGACATGGGACAATGTAAAAAATTTAGTAAATGGTAATAGATAATATGGAGAAAAAACTTTTAAATAAAATTTCAAGCGACTATAGCGATAATTATCACTCGCATCTTTTTGAACAATACAAAATGTATGTTGAGAGTGCAGAAAAAATTAGCGACCGCAGACAAAATGCAAACAACTTCTTCTTAACGCTTAATACGGTATTAATCTCCGTCATAGGGTTGTCTTTTCAGGTTAAAGTCTTTGATGTTATTAGCTGGTCGAGATTATTGTTGGCCATACTTGGAATATTGATATGTGTTATTTTCTGGTTTCTATTGCGAGCATATAAACAACTTAACTCTGGAAAGTTTAAAGTGATCCATGAGATTGAGCAATTGTTGCCATTAGCAATATATGATTATGAATGGAATATTCTTGGAGAAGGAAAAGATAAAAAGAAATATTATCCATTTTCACATATTGAATTATTGATCCCATGGATTTTTGGAATTATTTACTTATTTCTTGGATTAGCTTTTATTATGTGAAATTATGTATGAAGATGCTCAAAAAATCCTCAGTTATTTACCCATTCGCAAGAATAAAGCCGAAAATGACTACATCGAGCATCTTTGGAGAGCTTTTTCTGAACTAGACGCAAGCGAATCATCTGCCCACCCATTTTGTATTATGCCGTTTCATCTGCTTTTTATGCTGGCAGTGCAATACAAAATATTACGAGTTTCCCAAATTCATACTGAATCTTGCAATCTTTTCTTTTGCGGAGTCGCCGGTAGATGCAAAAATGAGCTTTTATCAGAACAAAAATCAGTTTTTGACATCGCCTTGATTAATGAACGCACCATCCCGGAAATTTTTCAACTAGTTGGGCTGGGTAATGGAGTTATTAAAAGCATTAAAGATTTGATTGACGAGAGAAATAATAATCTTGCCCATGCCAAAGGCGGTATTGAGCAAAAAATTGAGGAAAAAGTTGATTTATATTTGCAAGCAGTAGAAAATATTCAGCAAAAATTCAAAAGCCACAACGAGCAAATGACCCATAGTTGGCTGGAAGAAATTACCGAAGGAGATAACTTCGATCAATTGTTAGAAAACAGGTTTTTAGATTTAAGTATTGCCCCTAACGATTTTGGTGACATTGTTGGAATACTACTCGGCGCCGAACAGCTCGATTTTGACCAGTGGACGCAAGCTGTAAATAAAGGTTTGGAGTTTACTTATGACAAGACAATTCCCGCGCTTCATGAACTTGCCAAAAACGAAACCGACGATAGTAAAAGATTTAATGCGATTAAAATTTTGCAAGAGAACGGCGAAATTGATGATGAGATGAAAAAGAGTATAATTGAAAGTGAGAAAGACGAAGAAATATTGGAATTATTAGGAGAATAGAATCATTCAAACCAAACAAATAAAAGGCAAAAATTCCCTCCCCTTAAACCCCTTCCTTTTTGCCTTTTATTTAAACAGAATAAGGAGTTTTGGATTTTGGGCATTCACCCCTAACCCCTCTGCCCAAAATCCAAAACAAAAAAACAAATTTATGATTATTGAATAAAAAGCCTGTCAAAATGGAATTGAATGAAAAATATTTTTTGAACTCGCTCCCTTCAGTCGCGCCACGATGCATTCTAAATCAGTTATACTTTGTTCGGGTTGTTTAATACGGCCTATATGATAAAATGAGTACATCGCATGATCCGCAAACGTTAGCTGAAATATTTACTAAAAATTATTTATTTAACAATCATTGTATGGGCAGAGAAACGGGACCTGATGATGGGTCAAAATTTGAAGCAGTAATTGATGGCCTCTCTTTAGATGTTTTAAAAGCCCTACATGCTATACAAGTCAGAGATGGTATTATTGAACGCAATGACTTTGAGCATGTGGTCAATATGTCTGGGACTATACTAGATGATGCTTTAGTAGAACTGACGAAACTGGGCTTAGTTGAAGAAATTGAAGGTACGTGGAGTATGACTCCAGAATTCCGGGCATATTGGGAAAAAACCAATAAAATTAGCGGGGGGTCTTATAGTTTTAGCTGTAAATAACTTCACAAATTATTATACCCGTATCAATAATATTCAGTAATCTGAATAAAGCTTTATAATAATACTTATGTTTGGTTATAACTATATTAGTTAAAATATCATAAGAATATATTGACGATAAGCAGTTAAAACAATATAATCCCTATAGGAGTGAAAAAATTGTGGTCAATAATATGAAAAAACCTTACTTACTTATAGCCATTACAATCTTTGGTATAGTATTTTTGTTTTATCCGGCAATAACAGCTGATTCATCAGAATTATTTAGTGAAGCTACAGATATTAACGGCAGAGTAATAACTGAAAATTATGTTGAGAATGAAGTAATAGTAAAATTCAAAGATGAAAGTATGGAAGTAGATGAAAATTCAGTTGAGAGTAGTTTTAACACATTTAAGACCAATAATAATTTATCATTACAAAAACGAATTAGTAGACAAAATTCTGCATTATTAAAGTCAGATACTAAGACAACAGAGGAGCTAATAGATGAATTGAGTCGTGATCCGGCTGTGGAGTATGTTGAACCAAATTATATCTATCATGCATCCTGGACGCCTAACGATGCTAGCTTTGGTTTGCAGTGGGGATTTCATAATACCGGGCAGACGGTAAATGGTACTGCGGGTACGGCTGATGCTGACATTGATATGCCTGAAGCTTGGAGCTTTCTGTCTGATGAAACAATGAGTGAGGTTAAGGTGGCCGTATTAGACAGTGGGGTAGCCTTGAACAGTCCGGAGCTGGAGAATATAATACAACCTGGTTATGACTTTGTAGATGATGATGCGTATGCTTATGATTATTTGAATCATGGTACACATGTGGCAGGCACTATCGCTGCTACTACAAATAATTCAATCGGTGTATCAGGATTTGGTAATGAGATAAAAATAATTCCTATCAGAGTGCTTGGTATTACAGGTAGCGGAACGACGGCAGACATAGTTGAAGGTTTATATGATGCTTATGATAGAGGGGCAAAAATTATTAATATGAGTCTGGGCGGTAGTGGTTATTCAGCCAGTATGTATAATGCTATAGGTATAGGTGCCGCGGACTATGATTGCCTGATAGTTGCGGCGGCTGGAAATGACTCAACCAACAATGATGGAGGTACGCATCAGTATCCGTCTGATTATGATTTAGACAATATAATATCTGTTACAGCGACAGACCAAAATGATTCCTTGGCCAGCTTTTCAAATTATGGTACCACCTCAGTAGATGTTGCCGCTCCGGGCGTTAATATATATAGTACAGCACCGTATAATGTATTTGACGAAGACTTTAATGGAGCTAGTGTAACCAGCTTTAGTGGTACTGAGTTTAGCTCGAGTGGATCAAATAATTATTGGAAAACCGATATTTCCGGAAGCAATGTTTGGGCTTATGGAGATTCGAGCAGTAATCCATATTCAGCCAGCTCAAATGGAATCATTACATCAACCACATTTGATTCAACGGGGGAAGACACGGCAGTTTTACAATACACGTACTTTGTAGAAGCAGAACACCAAGCGCTTTGTTCAAATGATTACCTTTCAGCTCAGGTCTTTAATGGTAGCACTTGGACTGAAACAATGTATTATTGTGGGTCACTACAATCTGATACTGCGGGGATTGACGTGACTAGCTATAGGGATGACAGCATGAGAGTGAGGTTTAAATGGGTGACTGATGGCTCGGATAGCAATTATTTTGGAGCGGCAATTGATAATGTAAAAGTTCTTTTGCCTGAATCAGAAATTGTAAATTATGAATACATGAATGGCACATCTATGGCTACGCCTCATGTGGCCGGACTAGCGGCGATGCTTAAATCATATAATCCCAACTATGCTTATACCGGCCTAAAGAACGCTATTATGGAAAATGTTGATATAAAGGCCGGTCTGAGCGGCTATGTGGCTAGTGGGGGCAGGATAAACGCATATAAGGCCTTTACGGGGACTGATACGATTAATCCAACCGCAACAATTAACTATTCAAGCACGCTTCCAACCAACAGTAATGTAGTCGCCACATTAGTACCGAGTGAGACAGTAACAGTTACGAATAATAGCGGATCACTAAGCTATACATTTTTAGAAAATGGTAGTTATACTTTTGAATTTCAGGATGAGGCTGGAAACCCCGGAACAGCTATTGCAACAGTTTCCACTATTGATAAGGTTGTCCCAACGGCCACAATTAGCTATTCAACCACAGATTTCACACAGAGTAATGTTGTGGCGACGCTAGTGCCGAGTGAAACAATAACTGTAACAAATAATAGTGGGCTAGATACATATAATTTTCTAGATAATGGCAGTTTTGTGTTCTCTTTTGAAGATGCTGTCGGTAATGAAGGTACTGCCACTGCTACTGTAGCAAATATTGATTTGGTGGCGCCAACAGACCCTACAGCTATCATTGCATATAGCGATAGCTCGAAAGTAATCCAACTGGACAATAGTAATTGGCAGAACTATCAACAAATATATTTTGAATGGAGTGGAGCAGAGGATTCAGTTAGTGGCATAGAGGGTTACTATGTTAGATTATCAAAGGATAGCTATGCAGATGCTTTGGATGGAGACCTTCAAACAGGAACCAGCTTTACAACTCCTAGGCTGACAGCAGATGGGGTTTATTACTTGAATATCAAAACAATCGATAACGCCGGACATGTATCAGAGGGAACGAGCTATTATGTGAGTGTGAAAGTGCCGTTTATTATAACAGGGACCAAAGAAGGTGGTGGCCCGGAAGTCAGAGTTTATACGTCAGATGGATATTTGATTACGCATTTCAATGCCTATGCGGAAACTTTTCGTGGCGGTGTAAATGTAGCTACAGGAGATATAGATGGTGACGGAGTATTTGAAATTATTACTGCCGCTGGAATTGGCGGAGGACCACAAATTAGAATTTTTGATTTTCAAGGCAATAATAAAGGCTGGGATTTCTTTGCATATGACACATGTTTCCGCGGTGGTGTAAATGTTGCAGTGGGTGACGTAGATGGAGGAAAGTCAGAGATAGTAACCGCTCCCATGTCAGCTGGAGGACCTAATACAAGAGTATTTGGTTATCGATCTGGAGTGATTCAGCCTACGACTGAAAATTTTCTATCCTACGCCTCAACTTTCAGAGGAGGTGTGTCAGTGTCAGTCGGGGACCTAGATGGAGGTAAAGGTGAAATAATAACAACTCCAACCAGCAACGGTGGTCCTCAAATAAGAATATTTGGATATAGGGACAGTGTTTTTCGTCCTGTGGTTTTAGGAATTATGGCTTATGCTGAAAGCTTTAGGGGTGGCATCAATTCAGTCACTGGTGATGTAAATGGAGATGGTAGAGATGAAATAGTTACGGGCATTGTTAAAAATGGCGGACCGCATCTGAGAATATTTGGGCGCGACAGTGAACGAAAGATCAGTCTGATCAATCCCGGATTTATGGCCTATCACCCTGATTTTAGAGGGGGAGTATCATTAGCCTCCTGCGATGTAAACGATGATGGCTATGACGAAATAATCACCGGTGTGGGCGGTGATGGTAATCCGTTAGTGAGAATATTTGATCAAAATGGAGTGCAGGTTATGACAGAATTTAATGCCTATAGTACAGATTATCAAAACGGCATTACTGTAGCCTGTGCAAATTAGGAAATTATAACTTCTTTTCTAGGAATATGCGGTTCTCTTCAATTTGAGGCTGATTTTTTACACCAGTAAAGTTATAGCCATATTTTACTAAGTAGGCGAGCATATTTCTACGTGTGTTTCTGGTTTTTAAACAGATGTTTTTATAGCCCTGTTGTTTACTCCATATTTCCAGGTAATCCATCATAAGCTTATGGGCACCATGCTTTCTGTATTTTGGATCCACTCCAGCCAACCAGCAATAGATTGAACCATTATTCTGAAAATCATAGGATATGACAAACCCTATTGGCTGACTATTTAAGTAAGCCACTAAAACCAAATTATTCTTTTGACCCACCCTTTCATTGAATTCTTTCTCGTCAAAAGGAAGATTAAATTCAGTCACAGTCTTATGAACTATAAGGGCATCAGCCAGTTGATTTTCTTTGATAATAATTTTATTAGTCATTTTAACTAAAAACCGAATTAATCCACCTACCTAGAAAGTGAGTGACAACTATTACTATAACGGTAATTCCCAAGTGTTCAAAAACAGAATGCCAGGCGCGGACAATCTCTTTCCTTGATATTAAATAGCTAAAGAAACCCACCAGGACCAGACCCCAGAAAATACTAACAATAATTGCTGTAGTGAGAGAGAAAGCCAGAACGGGTATAATAAACGTCAAAGCAAAAAATAGCTTGAAAATAAAAGTTGAAAATGTAGATATCCAAATTTCTTTATGTGTGTGGATGTTTTCTGACTCTTCGGAAATGTGTATTCCAAGCGCATCGGATAATGAATCCGCAATGGCAATTGTCAATATACCGCCAATGACGGCTAGCCTGGAGTTAGTGCCCGCGCTTAATCCAACCATTAAGCCCAGTGTAGTGATTACGCCTGAAGTTAAACCAAAACTAAGGCCTACGTTCCAAGAATGTTTATTGGCAAATTTCATGTAATTATTGTACTACATTTTTAAGAGAATAAATAGTTTGACTGGATATTATTAATATTGTAAATTATTATCGTCTAGTTGGCGCCTGCAGTTGTTCACTTCTCTATAGGCATGAATTAAACATAATCCGTTATCTGCTTTATGGGATGGGCTTCATGAAGAAAGACAATGGAACCATCATCTAATTCAATCTTGTGAGAGCATGACAACAGCAAACGATTACGGACGGACCCGAGAAGGGGTTTGCCTACAACTAGGCTCGTAGAAGGGTTGAATCGTTTACCCTGTATGGTGGTATCTGGCCCAACCCTCGTTAACCGGACTTACACGGTGATCAGCGGGGGCTCTTTTATTTACAAGGAACCAGTTCTTAAAGGAGAACGAAGATATTAAATAAAATGAACAGTCAATATCTTAAGCCATTGTAAATAACCCGCCAAAGCCCATTACTATACCCATAGCTTTAACTATTTAAGGCGACGGCGGGTATACCTTTTCTTTTACCATACCAAATGACCCCGACGGAGTCTCGTTCTTTACCCACAGCAATACTCTTGGAAACGGATAGCGGTGTATTGGTTTATTTAATATTTGGTTCCCATTTTATATAAACTAGATGTTGCCACCTTACCTATATGAGATTGACAAACATCATTAGTACATATAAAATAACAATATCTCAGTTGTGGGATTACTGCATGAGCAATATTACATGGAGGGGATAAGACAAATCCGATATGCGCCTTATTGGTGAGGCGGTAAGTAACGCGTATCGGG
>JAHIZJ010000017.1 GCA_018814765.1 Patescibacteria group bacterium | reverse complement strand
TATGATATACTAACCATATGAAATCACGCGAAAGACAACCATCACCAGAACAAGAAGAACCCTCTGAATCAGTAGAAAGAGCTAAATTTGAGCTGAATAGAGTCGGATTAGAACTAGAAGACCTAAAAGACAAAGACGTTGTGGATCTAGGTGCATTTGAGTGTCAGATAGAAAAAGCTGCCCGAGAACAAGGCATAAATGATTCTGTAGTATCTATTGAACGTAGAGACTATTTTATCGCCAAAGATGGTGAAAAGAAAACTCGTGTTCTAGCTGAAGGTCAAGACATGCCACTAAAAGATAGTAGCGTTGATTTACTGATATCACACGCGGGTCCTCCATTAGCAGGAACAAAGACTGAAGACGAAACAATGAATGTATTAAGAGATGTTAAGCGTGTCTTGAGGTCTGATGGTGAAGCTCGCTTTTTTGATAATTCTATACTTCACATTGCCTTAGAAAATAGAACTCCGGAGGTGCTCCGTATAGCAGAAAAACACAAAGACGATGATATAACGCTTGTTGAAGCGGAAACGTTAAATAGGTATAGAGAGATTATAACTGCTAAATCTCGAGAGTTTCTAGAAAAATGCGGATTTGATATTGAGTTTGTGGATGATAACGACAAAACTGATGATGAAAACGCAAAAAGATATTGGATACTGAGAAAGAGAAAATAATAATATTTATTTCTTATAAACTAGCCGACCTTCCACTTCTCGGCTGATATTTTGATGATTGCCTAGATACTCCTCCAGCACAGACTGGGCTGAAGTTGAAACCACTTTTGACTTGCCTGACTTTCTTAGCTCATCCTCACTGATATTCAGATAATCTGCACTACTACTTACATGATACCCTTGCAGACAGATTGTATATTCTTTATCATCTTTGACCATCTGTCCTTTGATAGATAATGATTCTAATTTGCCCTTGGTATCGTTATATACTGATTCTACTCCTACGCTTACCTGATAGCACTCCCCTTCTCCATCACGATTTTCTTTCCGCATAATATGAGCAAATATCTTTTTCAGTTGGCTACCTTTAATGCTAAATTGAGATAAGGTGTCATCATAAGGGAAACAAGACATTACATCACCCAGGGTAACCATTGGCCCCATCTCTTTTACCCTGATCGATCCAGCGCCAACTAGCATAACATCACACTCAGCTGCCTGAGCAAACATATCAGCCACCATATTTCCCAGTGATGTTTCAATTTCTCTCTTTGGATGAGTAAGTTTTTTTGAAAATTTACATACGATCGTACTAAATTTTTTATCCACTTCTTTTTTATACGACTCAATATATTTTGTCAGAGCTTTATCCGGCTTGGCTAGCTTGTCATTAATGGGTATCAATTTCCACTTGTAGTCCACGATGCTATTGGTGTCATCATCTACAACAATATCAAACCGTCCGATCTGGTTTGTCCCGACTCCGGCCTGGGCGATCAGAACATTATTTACCTCAGCCGGCTTTTCCAAAATTGTATGCGAATGACCGCCAATAATCATATCCACGCCCCATTCCGGCTTTAACATTTTGGCCAGCTCAATATCAGACTCATAGCCAATGTGTGTTAATAGTATGGTCAGGTCAATGTCATCTTTTTTATATGCGTCAGTTATCCTGCCTACTTCAGCGCTAGCCTCGCTCAAGGTAACAAAACTGCCGATCAGCTTGTCTTGATTGATTGAGTCCATAATTTTATCTGTAATAATGCCGGTAAATAGAATATCGAATCCTGCCTTTTTTATTATTATATATGGCCGCATCAAACGACGGTGGTATTTCTTGATATATAGATTGGCATTTACAATAGGAAAGTTGGCCATCTTTTCCAAAAACAATAAATGAGGTAATCCATAATCAACCTCATGATTTCCAAGCGTTACCACGTCCGGTGACAAATAGTTCATAATCTCCATAGTAGATATACCCTTGTACTCTGAATCAATCAGAGACCCCTGAACCATGTCTCCGGAGATTACGTACAGTACATTTTCTTCCTCTTGGCGTACTTCATTAATATAGCCGGATAACAGGGCTAATCCTCCGATTAATTCCCCTTTCTTTCCCTGAACTTCAGCCAAAAAATCTCCATGCATGTCATTAGAGTGTAGTATTGTGAATTTTTTTGTGTTCATAAAGTTTTAATATTAGATTACATAAACATTTAACATTTATCTTTTTCACTATCTATCATACCCCTATATCGCGATAAAAACAAATAAAAAGACGGCGACTAGCACCGTCCTGCGATAACGTGACGAGGCAGACCTGCCTCCTTGTTATCATCACCCTCAGTTTGTTGTTATTTGTCGACAGCCTGGGCAGTAATCTCGATGCTCTTCTATCGAACATCCTTCTCCAGGTAGTGAAGAGGGGCAGTCTTCCATGCTCTTGATTATCTGCCTCCAAAAGATAGCTATCAGCATGACTCCTAGACCAACCAGGAAGATGAGATTTGTCTTCACAGTTACCCATAGCCCTAGTTTGTGCATGTAGTAGAAGACGTCGACCAGAAAAAAGGAAATGTAGTAAAATACTAACAGATCCATATCTGGTTCATCGACCTTTTCTCTTAATTCCATCCCCATCGTCACTGCCACCACAACAGTTGGAATCACAGCACCGAGAAGAATGACAAAGAACACATCCCCGAAGTGGATTTTTGCTGCCCAAGCTGCCCAAAAAACGCATGCAGTATTTACAATCACTGCACAAACAAATGCTCGTAGCATTAAAACCACCCCCTTTCTTAAAGAGCAATGTGTGTATGTTTCTGTTTCTTCATTGTTACCTTACTACTTACTCTGTTAATAATCAACCGTCCTACGTCCTATGAGCTACGATACGCGCCTTCCCGCCATCCCGTTATTCAACGGGACAGGTTCGATCAGATCAGGTCGATCTGACCTGACGGGACAAGAAAGACGCGCTTGCGGGGGTGGGTCTTTTTTTATTCTCCAAAATATTTCTTTTTCAGAAATTCTGTAAATGTTTTCATTTCCGCTTGGTCACTTTCCAGTCTACGTATTAACTCCTGTTTCTGTTCTTCATCGGGTTTTTCGTTTACCGGCTTTTCATGCACACCGCCGTTATTTATCCTAAAGCTGTCATCCCCGTAGTTAACTATCATCAGGCGTACATCTGGCGCTACATCTCTATCCCGGTTATATTCCTCAAGGACGCCTGTTACCTGTTGTCTCAAAGCCCTGTTTTCTTCACACCATTTTTTATAATCATCCGTTTGACCGTTTTCCGAATAAATATCAAATGCATCCTCTTTTGCTTGTCCATCAATGCCTCTTTTAACAACATCAAAATCCAGTCCGCGTTCGTCAGCTATTTTTTGGATAGCAGCAGTCTCACCTTTATATTGCTCCTCCGGTTCACCCGATGCCTCTATATGTACAAAAGGCATACCAGTACCATGGTCAGTGTGACCTTCGCAGGAACCGCTGGTATTAATATTTAGTGCATTTAATGCTATCACGGTTTCCTTAATGCCCTTATCAACCGGCTCATTTTCGGGGTCAACTACCCGATCAACAGCTTCGGCGGTTTTTTGCCAGAGAGCCTCTTTTTCCTCCCTCGTGAGTGCTTCTAACGGTCGGTCTAATTCAGATGGTCGGCTACCAAAACCTACTTGTTGTTCTGATTCTGGTATTGGATTTTCGAAAGACATAAATGTTTAATAACTAATATTGTTCAATATATTCAAACCATACATTAGAACTTCGATAAAATCAACCCCTCCTACGCTCTACGAGCTTCGGACGGCGGGCTCATCCTACTTCTCCGTAGGCGGGCAAACAGCCTGTCCCGTCGAATGACGGGATTTGCCCGCTTGCGTGGATGGACGCTATTTTGTGATATATTATATATACATAATACGTTTTCATATATATCTGTGGTATTGAGATGCCCCGCTATGCGGGGCATGACAGTATGGGTGGTATAATAATAAAAACAGGAAGCTACTCCCTGCCTTATATTTAAATTATTTGTTATTTAATTACATCAAACCCGCAATATGGATGTAAAACTTTAGGAATCTTAATCGATCC
>JAHIZJ010000016.1 GCA_018814765.1 Patescibacteria group bacterium | reverse complement strand
TCTGCTTTAGAGGTTATCATATGATTATGCTTAATTGCATAATCATACAACCTTTGAGAACCCTTAATCCACCTATACTTGTAAACTACTTGCATTGAGAACTCCTTTTAAGAGTCCAGTATGTATGTGAACTTGATCAATTTAATAGAATCCTCACCCTCTATCAGTAATATTATTTAAATAGCACCACCCATACTGTCATGCCGAACTTGCCTGGCGGTAGGCAGGCTTGATTCGGCATCTCCAAATATCACCAACAATCTGGAGACCCCGGATACCGGTCCGGGGTGACAGATAGTGGAGTTTTAATAGATGTGTAAAACAGTTACTGAGGACATTCTTTATTAAAAAAAGAGCCGAGGTAGTTGCTTCGCGTGTTGCGAAGTACTTGCCTCGGCGTTATGAGCCAATTGGCTAGTAGATGCCGTATACCTTGATACCTCCTAGCTCACCATGAGCAGAGCCAGTACAGTCCCTACTGCTTTCGTCAATGCAACTATCGATTTGTGCGTAGAGATTGAATTGTAGAAGTGCGTCCGGCGGTGTGTTCTCGTCGATCGGAATACGGATGTCCAGAAATCGAGCCTCGCCGTCTGGTTCAGGGCCTAGTCCGAAATACTCAGTTCGGATTGGATGCATGTAGAGACTCATGAATTCGAATGTACAGCTCGCAAGAGCGTTATCATATACATCTGCCGAGAACCAGGCCTTTACCCTCAAGGCACTATACGGTCTCACGTCGATCACTTGAGCGAGAATCAGTGAGTTAACACCACCTTCTCTGAAGTCGCCGTGCTCCAAATCTACGAAGCAATGATAGGTTCCGTTCTCTTTCCAGTCCGGGTAGCCAATGGCTGATCCAGACTCAGCGAAGTCCCCGTCACGATCACCAGACAGAAGCAACACCCGATGCTCAGGGCACAACGGATCATCCCTGGTACAACTGGCGAGCATCATGAGACATAAAGCCCCAACAATCATAACGATCATAGTACGCGGCATGACAGACCTCCCTCATTTGAAGACCCCTGATACTGGACCCCAATGTTTTACTGTTCGGATTTGGTGGTTCTTCTCTCAGACTGTTCTCGTAACATCATCTCGCGATGACGCCTGCATGACCGAACAGCCATGGGAAGGAGATAAAACACAAAGACGAACAGAAAGGCAATGAGAGCACCCATCTCAATTCTGACATTGATACACCACGACGAAGGATGGAGAGAGAAGTACTTCCCAATACCGACATTATTACGCTACCCATATCGTGCCCCCTTGTTTTATTGGTACATGAAATGAACGACAGGGTATAGTAGCATATATAGCCGAATTGTCAATAGCACGAGAATCATACTTATCGCATAAATATATTTGACAACTAACCATTGGATTGATAATATGGCGACAGAACAGAGGCTTATTGCTCTGTAAATACATAGGCTCTTTAATGGGGGGGCTTGGTGCCGTTGGTTCATTGACAGGAACAAATGGAGGTTCCAATGTTGAGACAAAAGCGTGTGTGGATTCCGGGCGTATTGGCTGTGATTATGGCAGTTGTTGTGGTTTTGACGATAGTCGTGGGGCCGTCTCTTCAGCCCACTAGATCCGATGAGAGACTTCTTTCGATAGATGGCACCTACGCGGTTACCGACCTAGAAACCGGATGGACCTATTGGTCTGATACAGAGAACGATGTTGTGCGTGGTGAAAAACCGGGTGATCGGGATAGGGCCTTCTCTGTCAACGCGCCAACCGGACTTGACCTTGATCGTGATGGAAACCTGATCGTTGCCAGCCGAGATGATAATAAATTTATTCGGATTAATCCGAGAGTCATCACCTTTGACACCATCTATCAAGGAAATAACGGACTGTCTCCACAGGGTGTAGCAGTAGGAGCCCAAACCGGTAATATCTACTTTGTCAAAGATGATGGCAACTTTGGCAGTAGAGTGATGGTGGTGAATGCAAACGGGGAGGGGCAAGGCACTCTGGGACAGAGTGGGTGGTGCAGTAAGCAAGTGCAGGATGCGACACAGGTAGCGCTTAATCTTGATGAGAGTGTTATCTACATACTCGGCAATCCGAAAACCCAGTTTGTACAAGCATACGAAGTTGAAAGAAACTGCCATATCGCCCAGTTCAGGACATCAGAACGTCCCGTCAACTTCACTGTTGATAAGGCTGGTCATGTTTTCGTACGCCAGGCGGACGGCAACGTTGCTGAATTCGAGAAGGACGGTTACCTCATCACTATGTATGATGCCTCGGATTGGGAGCACAACTTCGCTTTTGAAATCAGACGCTCAAATAGGCAGAGCCTAGTTGAAGCAAGTCATCGATGATGTTCCTCGGTGGCAGAAACCTCACCCTTAAGCACAATGCTGGAGGGTTTTTTTATTTAATAAAATGAGGTATAATTAGGATTATGAAACACAGCTGGAAAAACAAAAGAGTAACAGTGATGGGTCTAGGACTCCACGGTGGGGGAGTTTCTGTGGCGCGTTTTTTTGTAAAACAGGGAGCCAAGGTGACTGTGACTGATTTACGCCCTAAGTCAGTGCTTAAACCTTCACTAGCGAAGCTTCAAGGATTGAAGATTGAATATGTCCTGGGCAAGCATAGGCCTGAAGATTTTATAAAGGCTGATTTGATAGTACAGAATCCCGGAGTACCAAGCGATTCACGTTTTTTAAAGATCGCTCTGGAGCATGAAGTGCCGATTGAAAATGAAGCCAGTATATTTTTTTCGTTAGTGCCAGCACCAATTATCGGCATTACCGGTACAAAAGGAAAAAGCACTGTTACTACTTTAGTTGGACAAATATTAAAAAGTCACAAACCCAAGACAGTTGTGGCCGGGAATATCAGGACTTCTGCTATGCTGGACGTTCTCCCACAAATAAAAAAAGACACCCCGGTTGTACTGGAGCTGTCTTCCTGGCAGCTAGAGGGCTTAGACAAGCACAAGGTCAGCCCCACCTATGCACTAGTAACAAATATCTTATCTGATCACATGAATCGCTATGCAACGGCTCAAGACTATTACCTGGCCAAGTCCATCATTTTTAAATACCAAGCAGCCAATGACGCAGTAATTCTAAACTATGATAATGCCGGCACCAGACAGTTTAGTTGTTCAGCCAAAGGACAGATTGTTTGGTTCTCTTTGAGTCCGCTTCCAAAAGCAAATATGATAGGAGCGTTTGTAAATAAAGATAAGGTGGTCTATGGCAATAGGAATAAAAACAAATCTCTATTTAACATAGCTGATGTAAAAGTACCGGGACAGCATAACCTGGCCAATATATTGGCTGCCGTAGCCCTCACAAAAAGCATTGGAGTGCCAGATAAAAATATTATTACCACTATAAAAAAGTTTAAGGGTTTATTAAGTCGACTAGAATATGTAGCCACTGTAAAAAAAATTAAATTCATAAATGATACTACGGCCACGTCTCCCATTGCTACGCAGACAGGACTTAAAGCATTTGAGAAAGGCGAGAAGATCATTCTAATTGCTGGTGGCCAAGACAAAAGCCTGGATTATCGTTCATTAGGTCGTGAAATAGACAGGTCTGTAATGGCTCTGTTGCTTTTTCCGGGTACGGCTTCGCAAAAGATACGACGAAGCGTTAGAAAGGCTCCAATTTATTCGATAAAAAATATGAGATCAGCTGTTAATAAAGCTTACGGCTTAGCACAACCCGGAACAACCGTTTTATTGTCTCCAGCCTCAGCCAGCTTTAATATGTTTAAGAATGAGTTTGATCGAGGTGAACAATTTATCAAAGCTGTCGAAGATTTATAATAATGCGTACATCAAATAGTCCACAAAAGTCAAGATTGCTACACAAGCCAGATTATTTTTTTATACTTATTTTAGGTATTATTGTTATTTTTGGAATTGTGATGTTATCCTCAGCGGGTACAGTTGTCGGCTATGAGAGATTTGGTGACAGTAATTATTATCTCAAACATCACTTGATAAATGGAATTTTGCTGGGAATAATAGGTTTTTTAATTGCCTCTAAGCTGGACTACCACATTTGGCGAAAGCTATCCATGCCGTTGCTTATTATAACTATCTTTTTATTGATAATTGTGTTTATCCCAGGCCTTGGCATTGGTTTGAAGGGTGCTAGCAGATGGATAAATTTAGGTGTGATTACTTTTCAGCCGGCCGAATTAGCAAAGCTAACGTTTCTTTTTTATTTAGCGACCTGGCTACAAAAAAGAGGGGAGGGTGTCAAGAGTTTCCTCTATGGTTTTCTGCCCTTTTTAATTTTATTAAGTGTTATTTCAGGGTTAATATTGGCTGAGCCTGATTTTAGTACTATGTTAGTATTGGCTTTTATGTCGGTGATGGTTTTTTTTATTGCCGGGGGTAATATCATCCATGTTACATGGCTGGGATTTGTTAGTGCGGGGCTTTTTATGATGTTGATCAGATTTGCCCCTTATAGAGCTGCGCGGTTTACTGTTTTTCTGCATCCGGAAATTGATCCACAGGGGATTGGCTATCATATTAATCAGGCTTTGTTAGCCATAGGGTCAGGTGGGATATTCGGACTGGGGTTAGGTCGGTCGCGTCAAAAGTTTAACTATTTACCGGAAGCAGCAGGTGACTCTATTTTTGCAGTTATTGCCGAAGAGCTAGGCTTCATTTTTTGCTTAATACTGATTGTGTTATTTGTAGCCTTGATGATGCGTGGTTTTCAGATAGCACGTCGAGCACCTGATGATTTTGGTAAGTATGTAGCTGTTGGGATTGTTACATGGATAACCTTTCAAGCGTTTTTTAATATTGCCGCCATGGTAGGTTTGGTTCCATTGACTGGAATACCTTTGCCGTTTATTAGTCATGGCAGTACCGCTGTCGCCATTTCTTTAGTAGCTATGGGGGTGGTGGTAAATATTTCAAGACAGACAAAAGCACAAACGGCGAGTAGTAGGGTTAAATAATGAAATTGTAGGTTTATAACAACATTTAACGAAACGTTGAACCGTTTATTTAATTGCTTGTTATATTTGTAATTTGTATCAGTTTTTAGTATAGTTGATTTATGAAAGTATTGTTTTCAGGTGGAGGAACCGGAGGATCAGTTACCCCTTTGATAGCAGTAGCCGATGAAATTCGTATGGAATATCCGGATGCTGAATTTTTGTTCTTAGGTACCAAAAATGGTCTCGAGATAGATTTGGTATTGGAAGGACAAATAAAGTTTCATGCCATTTCCTCTGGCAAATTACGGCGTTATTGGTCTTGGAGCAATATAACGGATATTTTTAATATTTTCATAGGTTTTTTTCAAGCGCTGGTTCGTATTAATAAATTCAAGCCTGATGTGGTTTATTCAGCGGGTGGCTATGTTGGCGTACCAGTGGTTTGGGCTGCTTGGTTGAGTGGAGTTCCTACGTTGATACACCAACAGGATGTTGAGCTTAGTTTAGCCAATCGTTTGGTACAGGGAATTGCCAGCAAGATTACTGTAACTTTTGAAAGTTCACTAAAAGACTTTCCATCGAGGAAAACAGTCTGGGTGGGCAACCCGATACGGAAGGAGCTTTTAGCCGGTGATCGTGAACGTGGTTATAAGCTTTTTAACCTTGTTCCAAGCCTCCCTACTATATTAGTTTTTGGAGGGGGAACA
The DNA here is from genome assembly GCA_018814765.1 of Patescibacteria group bacterium. Taxonomy (GTDB): domain Bacteria; phylum Patescibacteriota; class Patescibacteriia; order JAHIZJ01; family JAHIZJ01; genus JAHIZJ01. The sequence goes on along the minus strand of JAHIZJ010000016.1, from coordinate 14,436 downwards.
GGAGCACAGAAGATTAATGAGCTAATGGTAGGTGCGATATTTAAACTGACTAAACAATGTCAGATATTACACCTCTTTGGTCGACGCAAGGTATTGTATAAGATTAACGATCCCAACTATCACGGATATGAATTTTTGGTGGAGGAAATGAAAGACGCTTATGCAGTGGCAGATATAGTTGTTTGTCGAGCTGGAATTGGTAGCTTGACTGAGATAGCTGCGTTGGAAAAACCCTCGATTGTCATACCTATGCCAGACACACACCAGGAAAAAAACGGAGCTTTCCTTAAAAGATTTAATGCTGCTGTCGTGCTTGACCAGAAGAGTATTGATTCGGATTTTTTAGTCAATGTAATCTTAGGTTTTTTGGCTAATATTGATTGGCAATCAGTTTTGAAGAAGAATATTAAAAAAATTGCTAAACTAGACGCAAGGGAACAGCTGACTGCACAGTTAATTTCACTGATTAAAAAGTCTTCATGAATATAAAAAAAGCTAAGAATGTATACTGTATCGGTATAGGAGGGGTAGGGTTGTCCGGCTTAGCACAAGTTTTATACTGGCAAGGAAAAACAGTGATTGGTTCTGATCTGGTACCCAGCCGTGTTACGGATTCAATAAAAAAGCTAGGCATACAGGTAAATATTGGATCACCCAATTCTCAGCATGTCCCCGCTGATACTGATGTGGTGTTGTATAGTTTAGCAATAAAGGACGATCACCCAGAGCTGGCTGAGGCTAAACGGCACGGTGCACAACCGTTAACCTATCCCGAGGCGTTGGGTGAAATAACAAAGGATAAAAAGTTAATCACAATATCAGGGACCCATGGAAAAACCACCACAACGGCCCTGGTGGGACAGATGCTGATACAGGCTGGTTTTGACCCAACAGTAATAGTTGGATGTTTGGTCCCGGATTTTGGTAGTAATGCTCGTCTGGGCAAGAGTGAATATTTTGTCATTGAGGCAGATGAATATGGACGCGCTTTATTAAATTATTCTCCCACGGTAGCCATACTAACCAATATTGAGCCCGATCATCTTGATACATATAAAGACCTTCAGGATATTAAGGAGACATTCATTAAGTTTCTTCAAAAGGTAGACCCAGACGGAATTATTATTGCTAATATTGATGATCCTACCATTAAGGATGTTGTAAAATCATTTTCAAATCCAGCGCCTGTTATCACGTATGGTATAAATGGCGGAGAATACCAAGGTAAAGATATAAACATAGGTCAGAATACCAAGTTTACTGAGACGCATATAGGAGAGATCGCATTAGGTTTGTCTGGTCGGCACAATGTGATAAATGCTCTGGCTGTTATTGCTTGCGGCCATCAATTAGGTATTGAGCCTGAAATAATAAAACAGACTTTAAGAAATTTTAAAAAACTCTGGCGTCGTTTTGAGCTGGTAGGAGTATATAAGGATTGTCCGGTTATCTCCGATTATGCGCATCATCCAACAGAGCTGCGAGCAACCCTCGCAACCGCACAGAAAGTTTATCCTGATAAAAGCATAGTGTTAGTATATCAGCCTCATCAGCGCCATCGTACAAAAAAGCTATATAAAGAATTTATTAAATCTTTTGATCAAGCTGATAGAATAATAATGTCTGAAATATATGATGTAGCCGGTAGGGAAGAGGAAGACAATGTCATTAGTTCAAAACAGCTAGTCGAAGAACTTAGGCAACAAAACAAGGATATAGAATATGCCAAAGACCTAAAAGAAACACGTGTGCTAATAGAAAGTACTATCTCACCGGGTGAAGTTATACTAATCACAGGGGCCGGTACAATTGATCAGGTAGCTAGGGAATTAGTTAACGATATAAGATAATGACTGACATAATAAAAGAAAAATTTCCGGGAGTTATTACCCAAGAGCCACTTAGTAAACATACTACCTTCAAAATTGGTGGACCGGCAGAGTTTTTTTATAAATCTAAAACAACAGACGATTTGATAAAAGCTATAAAGACAGCCCGTGAATTAGATCTGCCAATATTACTTTTGGGAAAAGGCAGTAATATATTGGTGTCTGATGATGGTATCAAAGGGTTGGTTATTTGCCTTGAAACCGAAGGGATTGAGCGTGAAGGAAGCAAAGTTATTGTTGAAGCTGGCTTATTATTAGGTCGGCTGGTAGATTGGACAATTAATAATTCGTTAGCTGGTTTGGAGTTTGCTTCAGGAATACCCGGGTCAGTTGGCGGAGGCATCAGGGGAAATGCCGGAGCTTTTGGTTTTGAGTTGAAAGACTCACTTGAAAGTGTGGAAGCTTTAACACCAGACAATCGGCGTATTACTTTAACCAAGGATGAATGTAAGTTCGGTTATCGTGACAGTATATTCAAACACACAGATGACATAGTATTGACTGCCACATTTAATCTGCAGCAGGGAGACAAGGAGAAGAGCCAAGCTTTAGTAAAAAAATATGCACTTCATAGAGCATCTAGACAAGACTATTCTATCCCCTCTGCCGGTTGCACTTTCAAGAATATACCAGATCAGCCTATCGGAAAAATGGTTGAAGATCTCGGTCTTAAGGGAAAAAGGATTGGCGGTGCTATGATTTCAGAAACCCATGGCAATTTTATTGTTAACAAAGGCCAGGCAAAAGCTCAGGATGTGGTTGATTTAATTAACCTGGTAAAAGAAAAAGTTAAAGTAAAATATCAAATAGACCTGGAAACAGAGATACAGTTGGTGGGGTTCTAAGACGGCACTTTCCTGTCCCGTCGTATGACGGGGAGTGCCGGTGGATAGGACTTGAGTCCGAAGCATTGAAGAAAGCTAAAGCTTTGACACCCCCGCTAAAGCGGGGTCTTTATGTAATAAAAACCCCCGTAGCTGTTAAGCAACAGGGGAGGGAGTGCAGAGGCTTCGCCAGAGTTTGCGGAACTCCTTAATTCCACAGATAACACCGCATGTGATAAGGATAAGAAACATAAGAGACAGTACAAGAAGGCTGGCTAGCAAACAATAGTTTATCGTATTGTTGATCAGACCAGAACGGATGAGTCCGAATAAGCACATGAATGTTATTAGACTAAGGCATTCTAATATACCCACAGTCATAGCTACCCATCTTTTCCAGTTCGACAAGTATTGAAAACCGCTAGTCATTGCCAGAAGAAAGAGAGCAGTGCCGATAGACGCCAGGATAGCTTTGCATATAAATGCAGCATCAAGGATAACCATGACCTCCTCCTTTTATTTGAATGTACGGTTCTTACTTACTCCACTATTAAGATAATCATGAAATGCTGGTTTGGTCAATGTGCCAAATATATCAAGTATACCTCGCCGACGTGGTACCAATTTTTTCTACTTCCCCGTATCAAGTACGGGACAAGGATTAGAAAAAAATGGTAAAAAAGAATCAAGCGCCCCCCCACCTGTCATCCCGGACCGTCCCAGACTTGATCTGGGATCGGGATCTCCAGAGCGTTGGTGACAATTGGAGATGCCGAATCAAGCTTGCCTGCCGGCAAGGCAGGTTCGGCATGACAGTACAGGTGGGAGGCGCATTTGGCTGATACTTAATGGTTGGTTGGTGCTAGTCTTTAATAGATCATACTTACATTTGAAATAATTGAAAAAAGAAAAAGCCACCCTTGCTAGAAAGCGCAGGTGGCTTTGGGGTGTAGGATGGGCTGGATGGTTACGACGCCTTGGAGGCGGGTTGGGGGGTGGAAGCCAGCTTTGGACAGTGCCAAACGACACGAGGTCGGGGAGTATCGGATTCCTGGCGTTCGCGTTCGTCACGTGCCATAACACGCCCCGTCACACTGTTGGTTCCACGACGAATACTTCTGTGAACGTACGACGCAATCCAACTGCCACGCTTGCTCATGATTCAACCCCTTTCACGTGTGGAAGATACAACCAGCTTAGTTGCAGCGCATTGGTGTAAAGAACCGAGCATATTAGCATATATAAATTAATTTGTCAACCCCTTCGCTCGCGAGTGATGGAGCTATTCCCAGCTATTTAGTTATGGAAAATATATTAATACACCACATATTGATTTGGGACGTTTTTTTTATCAAAAAGCTTGACTTAGAGTGGGTAAAGCTGTTGTAGCAAAGTGTTGACGTGTGTCTTAAAGTGGTGTAAAATGTATATAGAGTGGTAAAAAGTGGATAAAAGTGGGGATAAGTCAGTAACTTAGTGGATAACCCCCCTCATTACTTAGAACACACATTATGTTTATTGGAGAATATCATCATAATTTAGATATCAAAGGCCGACTAGCAATACCAGTTAAGTTCCGTTCGGCTTTTGCAAAAGGCGCAGTAGTTACCAGGGGCTTGGATAACTGTTTGTTTCTTTATACAAAGGAAGAGTGGAAGAAGCTGGCTGATAAGCTTGTTAAATTACCGATTGGTCCAGCTAATACGCGTGCTTTTTCTAGACTGATGCTAGCAGGAGCCATGGACGTAGAGTTTGATAAACAGGGAAGAGTAATATTGCCCGATTACTTAAGAAAATATGCCACTATAAAAAAGAAAATTATTGTGGCGGGTTTATATAATAGATTGGAAATCTGGGATTCACTGTCTTGGGACAAGTATAAAATAAGCACTGAAAAGAATTCAGGCGATATTGCAGAAGCTCTTGGTGAATTGGGAGTATAAAGGATCCCAACAAGAAACATGTATCACACCCCAGTTCTTCTAAAAGAAGTAATCAGCTTAATAAAACTACATCCAGGAGATAACGTAATTGATGCAACCCTAGGCGGAGGTGGTCACGCCCAGGCAATGCTAGAGCAGATCTCTCCTGATGGAAAACTGATTGGATTTGACTTAGACCCAGCTGCTATCAAGCATTGCAAAAAGCATCTGGTTCAATTCAAATCACGTATCCATTTATTTCAAAAAAACTATATAGAAATAAAAAAGGTTTATAATGAACAATTTTCAGATCATACAATTCGCGCTATTCTACTCGACCTTGGTCTATCATCTTATGAACTCAAAGATGAATCCAGGGGATTTTCTTTTCTAAATGAGAGTGCCCCTCTGGATATGAGGATGTCAGGAAAAGGTAAGACGGCAGCTGAATTACTCAACACACTCTCAAAAAAAGATCTTATACAAATACTATCGGAGTACGGCCAAGAACCCTATACCAGCCAAATTGCCGAAGAGGTTAACCGCTTACGGCAAAAACAAAAATTTTACAAAGTTGGCGATTTGGCCGCGGCTGTACTCCGGGTATATAAAAACAAGCTTCATTCAAATAAGTCAAAACCTTGGATCGGTGGCACACATCCTGCCACTAGGACGTTTCAGGCGTTGCGTATCGCTGTCAATGATGAGCTGAAAAATCTCAGCACCGTATTGAAAAGAGCGTTAAACGTTCTTGCACCAGGCGGAAGGATGGCGGTTATAAGTTTTCATTCATTGGAAGACAGGGTTGTAAAAAGATATTTCATGGAAGAAAGCCGCAATTGTATCTGCCCACCTGAAGTACCTGTCTGCCGATGTGGCCACAAAGCAAAAGTAAAGAGGATTACTAAGAAAGCAATTGTAGCAGATCAAGATGAAATAAAAGTAAACAATAGATCACGCAGCGCAAGACTCAGGGTTATCGAAAAAATTTAATAAAACAATGTCAAAGTATTTCTGGTTAAGCAAAGTGAATAATCATAAACACATGACCGCACCACGGTCAGGTTTAAAATCTAAAGTCCGTATTTCTAGGTCGATGTTGAGTGTATTATTTTTTGCAGCTATTATTCTTTTGGGTGCTACATATCTGGTACAGGTAAATCGCACAGCAACCAGTGGTTTCGCAGTCAATGATTTGAATAGAAAAATTAGCGAATTAAAAGAAAACAATCAGAAATTAGAATTAGAGATAGCTGATCTACAGTCATTACAGAATATTCAGGAATCATCTGAACGTTTAAAGTTAGTTGCGCATACAAAGTTAGAATATATTCAGCCCTCAGAAGGTGTAGTGGCGCTGGAGCAATAGTAAGAAATTAGATAGTAAATATATATGGCAAAGGTCTGGCGGAAAAGATATCAGGCAAAGCGTACAACAGCAAAACGTTTTGACCGGTTAACTTTTCTCAACTTGGTCATTTTGTTATTTGTGGGCGTAGTCACGTTTCGCCTTTTTACGTTGCAAGTGATGCAACACAGTTTTTATGAAGCACTGGCATCAGGACAGCACGATATTTATGAAAAATTAATTGCGGAGAGGGGCGAGGTGTTTGTCAGAGACAGGTATTCCGGTGATCAGCTGTATAAAGTAGCAGCTAATAAAAAATATCAACTTGTCTTTGCCGTTCCAAAAAAAATTAAAAACCCGGAAGAAACAGCTGAATTAATAGCCCCGATATTAGATGTCGAGGTTGAAGAAATTTTACCCCGTCTTCAAAAAGAAGACGATCTTTATGAACCGCTAAAAAGGAGAGTGTCTGATGACGTGGTGCAAGAAATTAAAGATCTCGGAATTGAAGGAATAGAGTATTCCGATGAAAGCTACAGATACTATCCAGAAGGTAAATATTTTAGTCATGTTCTAGGGTTCGTAGGTTATCAGGATGATACTTTGGTGGGACGTTATGGTATTGAAGGATATTTTGAAGAAGAGTTGGCTGGTCGCAATGGTTTTTTTCAAGCACAAATGGATTCGGGTGGACGCTGGATTACCATAGGTGATACCAAGTTTGAAGAAGCGACCAATGGCACTGACTATATTATGACAATAGATAGGACAGTCCAGTTTACCGCTTGTGATTTGCTAAGTAAGGCAGTAGAAAAACACGGAGCTGACTCTGGTAGTGTTGTGATTCTAAATCCAAAAACAGGCGCTGTTATTGCAATGTGCAATGTACCTGACTATGACCCAAATAAATACAACGAGGTGGAAGATTCGGAAGTATATACAAATAAATCTATTTATCATCAATATGAACCGGGTTCGGTTTTTAAGCCATTGACAATGGCCGGGGCAATCAACGAAGATAAAGTAGGTCCCAATACAAAATATATAGATGAAGGTAGTGTTGAAATAGACAAGTACACAATTCGAAACGCGGACAATAAAGTATACGGGGAGCAAACAATGACTCAAGTACTGGAGGAATCAATTAACACCGGTGCGATATACGCTGCTCAGCAAATCGGTAATGCAAAATTTTATGAATATGTGAAAGATTTTGGGTTTGGTCAAAGGACTAACATAACACTAGATTCAGAAACGGCAGGCGATATTAGTACTCTGGAAAGACTGAGTGATATATATGCTATGACTGCTTCATTTGGGCATGGAATTACTGTTACGCCTCTGCAACTAGCGTCAGCTTATGCAGCTATTGCCAATGGAGGTAAACTGATGCAAACTTATATTATCGATGAAACAATTAGTGATAATGGCAATGTGGAGAAAACCGAACCTGTGGAACTAAAACAGGTAATAAGCAACAAAAGTGCAGCAACCTTGGGAGCTATGTTAGTCCGGGTAGTTGAAAATGGACATGGTAAGAAAGCGGGGGTTGAAGGATATTATATAGCTGGAAAGACCGGAACGGCACAAATACCTTTCACAGACAGAGTTGGCTATGATCCTAATAGAACGATAGGTACTTTCGCAGGGTTTGGCCCGGTAGATGATCCGGTGTTTGCCATGGTAGTTAAAATAGACGTACCAAAAGATGTAATTTGGGCAGAAAGTTCAGCAGCTCCGCTCTTTGGCGATATAGCAGAATTCCTATTAAATTATTATGAAGTACCACCGACTAGACAAGGAGAATAAACATTATGAGCAAAAAGATATTACGAAAAATATTACGAAGCATAGCTGTAAAAATACTTAGACGATATCAGCCCAAGGTTGTCGGTATTACAGGAAGTATCGGCAAGACGTCTGTAAAGGAGGCAGTTTATTTAGTTTTGAAAAAAAGATATAACTGTCGATGTAATAGAAAAAATTATAATAATGAGATTGGTGTGCCTCTGACAGTTTTTGGATGTGATTCGGGAAACAAAAATCCATTTGGATGGCTAAAGATAATATACGTAGGTTTAAATTTAGCTTACGGTCGAAAAGTCAAATACCCAAAAGTCTTAATACTAGAGCTTGGTGCTGATCGTCCTGGGGACATTGACTATTTGGTAAAAATTACTCAGCCGTTAGTCGGTGTAGTAACTGCCGTGGGTCCTGTGCACTTGGAATTTTTTAATAAAATTGAACACATAGCCTATGAAAAGAGTCAGCTAATTCGCAATCTGCCTAGTGATGGATTGGCTGTACTAAATATAGATGATGATCTGGTAGTCCCAATGAGAGAAAAGACAAAAGCAAGGTCGATCAGATTTGGATTTGGTGAAAAAGCCGAAATAAGAGCCCATGACATTGTTTTGAGCCAGGGGCCTATCGGGAAAGAGGAGCCCGTTCCATGTGGTTTAAATTTTAAAGTCTCTTATGGAGGCAGTACTTTTCCAGTATTTGTTCCTAGGATAATCGCTAAGCACCAAATATATCCAATATTAGCATCCATTGCTGTAGGTAACTTTTTCGATATAAATATGATTGATATTGTGGAAGAATTAAAACAATTTAAAACACCTCCCGGTCGAATGAGCTTAGTTCCTGGAATAAAACAAACTATTATAATTGATGACACATATAATTCGTCTCCCACGGCTGCCAAGGCTGCGCTTGAAGTTTTGAACAATCTTAAAATAGGTGGAAGGCGTTATGCGGCCCTGGGTGATATGGCTGAGCTTGGCACTTATACGAAACAAGGACACGAAGAAGTTGGAAGTAAGGCAGCTGAATGTTGTGACTATATCATCACTGTAGGAGTAAAAGCTAAGATGATTGCCCAAGCCGCCAAGGATAGAGGCTATAACCCTGATCATATAATCTGTTTTGATAATTCAAAGGTTGCGGGTCGCTGGCTTCAAAACAGAATAAAAACCAACGATGCAATATTGGTCAAGGGATCACAAGTTGTCAGAATGGAAAAAATCGTAAAGGAGCTAATGGCTGAACCGGCCAGAGCTCAAGAATTGCTTATACGACAGGATCAAACCTGGCAGAAGAGATAGGTCTTTAGTCCTTTCATAGTTTAAACCAAAAAGGAGGGACAATGTTTAGGGGACGACCTGACATAAAAGAAGACAGGTTTACTGGTTTTTTTGAGTCAGGGCAAGATAGAATTCACTACAGTGCTACCTACTATGGTTATCGATTATCAGGGGGGTTGATAGCCTGGCGGTTAGTACCAAAAAGACCCACATCAATCAAGGTCTTGAGATCGGAAACGATTCTAGAGCCTATCAGTGAAGAACAGGCCATAAGGAAATGGTAACCCATACTGCTAATATTCAAACCAATACAGCGTGGGTTTTTTATTTATTGAGTTGTAAAATGTCGCGCACCCTCAGTGGGGTGCTAGGAGGAGCAATGAAATACTTGACGACCATTTTATATAATGATAAGTTATAGACGTTCGTTTTCGTGACTGTGGCAGGGCATTTTTTTACCAGTTGGTGGCAAATCACCACCTCTATCCGGAAATCCTCAGCAAATGCCCTGCCGGAACAAAGCAGCAAAAGATACCTTTAGTAAATGACTGTGAGTATAGCATCAAGAAGGACCTTTTGGCTATCGATAGAAGGCCGGAGTTGTTGAATCCTATTTGCCTTCCTTTACCGGAAAGCTCACAGAGATCTCACCACTATCAACAGCCAAGGTCTTCTTTTTTTATTTGACACTAATAAAAAAATAATTTAGAATAAAAAAACTCATTTTTTAATAATAAGATTTCGGGCAGAATCGGAAAAGACATCCACTATAGAAAAGGAGAAACACTTCTTAACATAGGGAGGGGCCATTCAATGGAGACTTATTAATGGTTCCCTTAGTATCAGAGTGTGACGAGCCGGGTTGTGCTATGCCCCGACCGGTGTGACAATCTGGTTCTGTCGCGACGCAGCTGCGTTCTGCCCGATTCTTTTTCTGAAGACCCAAGCTGTTGATTCTTCTACCTGCCTTCTGTCACAGGGAGGATATGTGGAAGATCGGATATTGCAGCTTCAACAGCCGGTCTTCACTGGGCCAAGACTATCTCGCCTCCGTTCATTCCTTCCATGGGATTCAACACGGTAGGTTCCAAAGGGGATAGTTCTTGGTCCCTTTTCTTTGGATAAGATAATTTACTCTGGCGGGTTGACAGTTTATATAAAGGTGTTAAGATAGGCTTGGTACGTTTATAAAGCGCTGGAATCACGCATCATTTGGAGGCCTCACAACTATGCAGCATCAGTCAACACAACATCATCCAGCTTTTCCATTTTGAGGGTCAATATCACCATTCCTATCCTGCATCATGCGGGTACCGGCATTCCCTGTTCCTAATCCCTTCAGGGTTGCTGGGGTTAGCATTCAGGTGATATGGCCCTCTTTTTCTTTACAAAGAACCAGCCATAAAAGCACCACCATCTCGTAAGCGAGGACGATCCCCGCATCAAGTGCGGGGCAAGCTATCCTCGCTTGCATTATGAGCGGTCTTTAGCTTCGCGGGACAAGCCGACGTAGCAAAATTCTATTCCTGTAGCCTTACTCTTGGAAGCGAATGGCGGGGTACTTTCATGTTTAATACTATATTGGCGCGCACCCTCAGAGGAGTGCGCTAGGAGGATAATTCTAAATCTGTAAATCTATATAGTGTCTTTGGTAAATTACTTTACATTATATCCATTCACGTTTATAATTAAGCCGTCGTTAATATTAAAGACGGCGCAATTATGAATATAAAACGTAAAAAAATATGTTTGCTGTTTTGCGGAGGTTCGATACTGGTCAGTCGCGATAGTAAATCTATCAAAGTATTGGCCAAGAAGGACATTCCACGTTGGATGAACGAAGTATCAGAACTAAAAATAATTGCTGAAATTGACCCGGTGTTTGTGTTTAGTGGCTCAAGTGACAGTATCTCTCCTGAGGTATGGTCAAGGTTAGCCAAAGAGATAAAGAAACGTTATAACAGTTATGACGGATTTGTCATAACGCATGACTTTGATTCTATTGTCTATAGCAGTGCTGCACTTAGCTTTATGCTTCAGAACTTAGGTAAACCGGTTATTTTAACAGGCTCACACGAAGTAAACGAAAATATCAAAGGAGCAGAAAAGATGTTCCAGAATTTTAGAAACCTGGGCATACGCGCCAACCTGATAAACGCTGTACAGGTAGCCATCATGAATTTGGCAGAAGTAGGAATAATGTACGGAAACAGATTGCTCCAGGCTACGCAAACACAGAAATCATTATCCAATGCAATAAATCTATATGACACCACAGGTGAATATCTGGGTAAGGTGGATTTTGGTATTCGATTAGCCGAAGATAGGCAACTAAGAAGGAAAACTGCTCTAGTTTTACGCCCGATGATTGAGAGAAGTGTTTTTGTGCTACACCTGTATCCGGGCATGGATATAGTAGCAGCTTTGAATTTATTAAGCCGGGATATAAAAGCCATAATAATCAGGGCCGCTGATGTTGCTCTTAAAACAGCCGACATAAAACATCTGGAAAAATTCAGCGCGGAACGCAAAGTACCTATTTTTATACAGCTGGACGACAAACAACAGCTTGACCAAGCCAAGGGTTTGATTTATTTACCGACAATGATACCAGAAGTGTCCTTAGTAAAAGTAATGTGGGCCCTGGGACAGACCAAGTCCATATCACAGCTCCGTTCGTTGATCAAGGAAAATTTAGCCAATGAGTTTCTAAACGGTCAATAGCATGAAGGTATATTATCTTGCCAGTCAATCAAATAAGGAGGCGCTTAAAGAGAGTCAGCTTAAGATAAAAAGATTACTGGAGCAGTCAGGCGTAGTTGTAGTATCAAGCCTCAATCCTACAGGTGACATGGCTTCAAGCTTGTTGGAGCGCGCTGAAGAACTTGGTCAGAGTGTGTTGGATCAGATGGATGCTCTAGTCGTTGAAGGTTCTGGCAATGATCCGGAGATAGGCTACCTGCTGGCGTATGCTGTTTCATCAAAGAAACCCACTCTATATCTGATGGAAAAGGGGAGTCAAACCAGAAACCCCCTAGTCTTTCTGACCAATAAAAACATTCCAAAAAATATTATAGTAAGGTCTTATGGCGGCACTTCTCTGGAAAAGATTTTATATGAAATGCTCCAGCAGATAGAAAAAAGCGATTTTGTAGAAGCACCCACAATTAAATTCACACTTCGCATTACTCCCCAAATAGAACAATATTTACATTGGAAGACACATAATACAAAGACCTCAAAGGCTGATTTCTTGCGACAGCTGATCATTGACGAAGTAATAAAAAAGGATGAGGATTATAGAAAATATCGAGGAAGAAAAAATAAACATTGACACTCAATTTAATAATGATAAGATGATTAAATCAGTCTAGTATAGGCTGGTTTTTCATTATACTGTAGTTCCTGATCAAAGAGGGGGTAAGAATTATGCACTTGTCCAATTGTCAACTACACTCCGCTGATGATGTATGTCGTCAGCGGTCTTTTTATTTACATCGAGCCAATTTATAACAAACCACAAAGCCGATAAATAAAACTCATTAGCAAAGATACAGCTAGCCGAGTGTCCCTGCTCGGCGAACATATATGAACGCCAGAGCACAGAGACTCTGGCGGCTGTAAAAAGTGATGAAGTCTTATTGACAAACAACAGGGGAATGATAAAATAAAGGTAGGTAATACAGCCGTCGCAGGGTAGAGCGCCGTCGCAGAATTTATTCAAATCAGAGAATCAATAATTGATAAGCTGATATACACAACACACTCACAAGACAGCGCCGTCGCACAACTCTGGGGATAACATATGAAAAAGTTGGCAGGGAGAGTGAAGGAAGAAAAATGAATCTTAACAAAGCAAGTATTATCGGGAACCTGACTAGGGATCCTGAATCACGAAAGCTACCATCGGGTCAGACTATCACAACGCTTGGTGTAGCTACAAATCATGTTTGGCGTGACGCGAAGTCTCAAGAAAAGAAAAAGTCAGTAGAATTTCACAATGTTGTAGCCTGGGGTAAGCTGGGTGAAATCTGCGCACAATACCTCAGAAAAGCCAGCAAAGTCTATGTTGAAGGAAGATTACAGACAAGGACATGGGAAGACAAGTCAGGAGCAAAGAAAAACCGTACAGAGATAGTAGCTGATGACCTAATTATGTTGGGTCACTTGAGTGCTAAAAAAGACGAACAAAACGAAGCCAAAAAGGAAGAAGAGCTTGCTAAGGAAGAAGTGAGTATGGAAGAAGTACCGGTAGAATAATATATGTATTGGGGCTTTGGGCGCCCAGAGCCCCAATTGAACAAATACCAACCAGCAATTATCAATTTTCAATCAATAGTCAATGATCCAATTTTCAAGAAGAAAATATGACTTGGAAGAAAGAACAGTAAGGTCTGCAGAACAAATCATTGACTTTGTAAAAACAATAAATAAAACTGCTGTGACTAGAAGAATAATTTCCCAGCTAGTAAGTGCAACAGCCTCAATTGGTGCGAACTACTGCGAGGCAACAGAAGCAGAGAGTAAAAGAGACTTTATACATAAAATCGCTATTTCAAAGAAGGAAATAAAAGAATCGAAACATTGGTTAAGATTATTAGCAAGAAGTAATCCTGAACATATTGAGATAATCAGAAAATATTACCAAGAGTCTCATGAATTACTACTAATATTTTCAAAAATTATTCAGTCTTCGAAGAAATCCAGGAATTGATAATTTAGTAATTGTGATTTGATTGACAAATGAAAATTGTAAATTAACTATAATCGTTCATTAAACCAAACAGTTTCTTGTTTGCTCACCTTTATCTTCTACTTGAGTGGAGATCAAAACCCGTCCTCTGATCTTCACTCCGGCGGGAGGAGAGGCGGGCAATCATGAGATTATTTGGCAATAACTATTTGAAAGACGGGCGGAACCATACACCACTGTGGGTGCATGGCTAAATGACTCCCGTTTTTTTATCGATTGCTTTCTGCTCACCAGCCAGGTGATTAACATTTAAGACAAATCTCCCTGCCGTCTTTTCCTTAACAGGCTGACACGGAATACTGGGTTAACCCGTTAAGGTTTTCATCCTGGGAGGTGAGTAGAAAGGAGTTGGTAAATGAGGTGTTCTTTTGAAAAAGGAGGAAGTCATGAAGAAAGGTTTGTTGCATGTGTTATTCGTCTTGAGTGTTTGTCTGGTGATACATGTGGGCTGTGATCAAAGCTCACGGGTAGCTGCTCCGGACGAAGCGACTACAGAAAACGGATATGACGTGGGTAGGATTGTCGAAGTTCTATCCTTGTCACAGGCAACAGTAGACGATAGCCTGTTCCTGGCCAGCTTGCCCGAGGACATCTGGGATGAAGTTGAGCTGTAT
>JAHIZJ010000121.1 GCA_018814765.1 Patescibacteria group bacterium | reverse complement strand
CAAGCAAAGTAACAAGGGGTTCACAATCATCGAATTGCTAATCTTTGTGATCATTATCGGCGTTCTGGCAGTAATCATCATTCCGCAGTTCGGTGGGAGCGCTGAACGTGACAAAGAGAACCAGGTCAGAGACTTCGCCCATTATTTGAGGATTACTCTGCGAAACAGAGCAATCGAGGGACACAAACTCCCAGAGGACCATGTGGGTGTTAACCAGCTCTCTTTCCTATTCACAAGAAGGTATGTCCACCCAATAACGGGGGAAATGGTCACCGTCCAACATCCCGACTCATGCGGTGCATGGGATATATCCTACAAACTTATTGCCAACACCGATAGCTTGTACTTAGGTCAATATGAGCTTCGGGGATACGGCAAGGACCCAAAAACGCCCATGTTCGTCTTGAATAGATTTTGATGTCTCAATCCGAACATACCCTCATCCTTTCTTAAAAGGGTGGGGGCTTTTTCTTTTCAACAAACCAACATAAAAGACCTGCTCCGGAAGAACAGGCCTTTTATTATTATCTTATTGATTCTTGTCTCGGATGTTATAGCGCCTTTTCATTCTTTGTTCCAATGATTTCCAGACTGAATACATGACTGGGATAGAGATAAGTGTTCCCAGGGTTGAGAATATCAATCCCGCAACAATACTTACACCTAACCCTGTCCAAAACGGATCAAGAATAGTCAGTGGTAATATTCCACCTATTGTAGTGATTGAAGTTGAGAAAATTGGCTTGAATCTGGTATGCCCCGTTCTAACCAGCCTTTCGGATACTGTTTCATCAGGGTATTCTTCGCGGTATCTGTTATAGGTCGCAATTAGCACAATGGCATCATTAACCACAATCCCAACAAGGGCGATTACCCCCAATCCTGATATCATGTTCAATGAGCTATTTACCAAGAGTAAGCCCGGAAATACTCCGATTAAAGCCAGTGGTACTGCAAATAGAATCAAGCCAGGCTGTATATATGAATTGAATTGGTTTACCAATATCAGATAAACCAAGATCATAGCCAGGATGAAGACAATCTGAAGGTTGCTATAATCTTCTTGGAACGTAGCGTAGATTCCGCCAAAGATCAGAGAGTCTTTTTGGAGTCCTAGTTCGCGTAGTTTTTCTTCTGTGTATCTGTCTTTTATACCCTGCTCAAAGACTGCGGCGTCAACATCATCACTGACAGAAACGTTAGTTGTAGCCACACGTCGACTACCCATCCTCGAAATACTGACCAATCTATTTACTTCTTCAATGCCCGCAACATCATCAAGTCGAACAACACCCCCGGTTAATGTTGGGACTATTAAATCGCGCAGATCATCTATTGAATCGGTTGATTCTTTAGAAAATTCCAGCTTTACCTCATCAGATACGCCATCTTCTCGAACTACCAAGGATCCAATAGTCTGTTTGGTAAAAACAGCATTGACTGTACCAGCGGCCGCTAGAGCATTTACTCCGCGCTGGTTCAATTTATCCGGGTCCAGATTTACATCAACTGCAGGCTGAAGATCCTCAACTGAACTACTCTTTACTTCCACAACGCCATCTTGTTCATTTAAATATGCTTCCAAGTCCGCTGTAGCAGCGGCCAGAGTGTCATTATCCAGGGCCATAAACTCTACAATGATTTCGAAGTCTGGCTCTGGAGGTCCATAGCCCGCTGGCTCAGCCACTATTTTTATTTCAGGATCTAGTGATGTTGTGATTGTTTCAATTCGGCCATCAAGCTCAGTATTTATATCATGAATAGTAATGTCATCACCTCGACTCTCGGGTGGGACAAAGGTAGCCCAAAGCATCCCTTCATAAGCAAAAGCAGTTTTGAAGTGTGGAAGCTGAGACACCTCGTTCATGGTACTCAGATAGACATCTTTTTGGTCTTCGTGTGGGGTTCCGGTAGGAAACTGTAAACTGACCAAGATTGTGTCTGAGTCGTTTGATGGAAACTGTTCGAATTTAAGCTTAGGAGCAAAATAGCCGATACTTCCAAACAAAAATACTGCCGTTATAATCAACACTAACCATTTCGCCCAAGTATGAGCATACACTTTACGCATATTATCCCGATAAACACGGCTCATAAGGTCAATAAAATTCTGTCCGTAGTGAACAACCGCCGGTAATATTAGGACTTTTTTCCATGTCTTCAGCTTTACTTGGCGTCTTTCCTCATAGGTCTGCTCACGCAACAACCAGCGTCCCAATAACGGAGTTATGGTAATGGCCAAGAAGTAAGAGGATAAAAGCATGATAATTATCGTATATGGTATATACTTCATGAACTCACCCATAATCCCGCCAATTGATGCAAACGGGATAAACACTACTATAGTAGTTAGCGTAGCTGCAGTGACAGCGGGACCAAGCTTCTGAATAGACGTCAGAGAGGCCTTATATCTGTTCATGCCTTTTTCTATTTCATGAACCATACCTTCGGCAATCACAATCGCATTGTCCACCAAGATACCCAATGTTAGTATCATCGAGAATAATGTCAGAATATTCAATGAATAGCCAAGCATTGGCAGAACAAACAGGGTTATCAGAAGGGCCAGTGGAATGATTAATGCTACAACAATTGCTGTTCGTAAATTAATAAAGAACAACAATACAACTAGAATTAGTACCAAGCCTAGTAAACCATTGCTGAGCAGCGTACTGATTGTGTCTTCAATAAATGGAGACGTATCATACAGCATGACCACCTCTACATCATCTGGCAACAGCTTGTCTACTTTTATCTCGTTTAATACTTCCTCCGCTGAGGTAGCCATCCTAATAATATCTCCGTCATCCTGTTTATAAAATAAGAGATAGACTGCTTCTTTAGCAAACGTTTCCTCGTCTTTAGTATAGCCACCAATAGTAATCGATTCATCTTCGGCAGGATTACGGGTTATTTCAGCAAAATCAGACAAGGCTATTGGTCCAAAAGAAATGTTTTCAACATCACTCAATGATCTGACCGGAGCATTAATTATTATATTTTGGCTTAGACCATCAGCATCTTCAACTTGACCACCCGGTAAGGAAACCAGCAGTGATTGAATTGCATTCTTTACCAGCTCATAGCTCAACCCAGCCGCTTGCATCTTTTCAGCATCAATTGTAATGCTAACTGCAAATTCGTTCTTTGGAAAAACATCAATCTTTTTAATATCAGGGGAGGCTGACAACATCCTTGACTTCACATCAGCAGCATATTGCAAAAGGTCGTTAGTCGTTTGGTCATTGTTACCAACTATCCCTAACGCCAATGACGGACCGGTTGGTTCAAGTATCTCTACTTTCGTTTCCACCTCAGCAGGCAAACCTATTTTTGATAGTTCAGCGCTGATAGTTTCGGTAGCTGCTTCAGTCTGTGGCACATCTTCCATTTCCACCGAAATAAACGCAAAGTTATTTCCAGCCGAAGATCTCAGTGACTTTATTCCCTCTACACCTTCCACAACCTGTTCAATCGGTATTACAACTTCCTGTTCTATATCAGCCGCTGAGGCCCCCGGATAAGTGGCTTGTAAAAATATGTAGTTAGCTTTAATCGGTGGGAAATCTTGCCGTTGATTATTAAAGACGCCCCAAAAACCGGTAATTAATATCGCTACAAGAATTAAAATAGTTACTCGGTAACGATTTAGAAAAAAGCCGGTCCAGCGGGTGAGTAATGAGGGTTTTTCGTCCATTTTTATTGCGTTAAATAATAATTAAATTTTAATAACAATGAATATCATTATATGTCCTGGATAGCGTATTGTCAATCATACTGCTAAATATACTCTTTAATGACACATTCTGATTACAGGGTATTGATTTATATATGCATTTATGATATAATAAGTTGGTAAGATAAATAATAAAGGAGATATGGTCCAGGCCTTGAAACTGACGTTCAGGATCCATAAAGTGTATTTTATCCGCTAACTTGCGGTATTTTTTATATTTATCAACAAAAAAATGAAACTTAGTATGAAATCACTACTTAAACCGACAATTTTATCAATCTCTGTCTTAGCTTTTCTGTTGCTTTTTTTACCCGGTTATAACCAGTCTAATTTGGTAAGAACGGCCCGCGCTACAACACCGGGTAAATTTACAGACGTCAGTTTATCGGCCTCTAGTACAGTAAATGGAGCCGAAAATATACTAACCATTGCTTTTACTACTGCCAGTGATCTTAGTGGGAATGGTGTAATCCGCTTTAACTGGCAAAACCTGGGGGATACTTACTCCGCCTCACTAGATAGTATGACAGTAGATAGTTCACCTTTCACCGGGTACTGGCAAACTTATCCATCATATAGCTATTTTGAAATTTATCTTGACACAGCAATTCCAGCTGAATCGGACATTGAAGTAATAATTTCAGGCATTACTAATATGGAATACGTGGGACAGCAGTGGGTTAGTCTAGTTTCCTTTGATGAAGGGGGTGATGCCTATGAAGATTGTACTGACGCAGGTGGTGGCGATGATTACTACGGCGCATGTACCCCATTTAGAATATTAGTTCCACACGGCACTCCTGAAGTAACAGCGCGTTTATATGGACCGACCGGTAGTCCCGACGAGAACCTTGGTATACCATTGACCTATGTTAATATTTGGTCTGGCAGCTATTGGGATTCATGTGTGTCCGATCATTTGGGTAGAATTTATCTTGATGAACTTCAAACAGGCACTTATGAAATGGATTTTTGGAATTCATCAAGTGATATTACTTACGCCAATCCCGACAACCAAACTATTAGCGTAACTAAAGACTCTATAACTGATATGGGCATAATCAGATTCCAGCTGCCTTCGGTTACTGGAACCGTCAAAAGGGCGGATAATAACCAGCCAATCAATGGGGCAAACGTGTTCTTTATGAATGTACCAATGCCCGGGGAAAGCTCTAACGATGACGGAAGTTTCTATCTGCCTCACGTGGACCCAGGCACCTATTATGTATCAATTGATGTATATGGGGTTGTAGACGGCGGCTCGCTTGTCTCGCCTGACCCAATATCTGTCACGGTAACCGTAGGTAGTACCACCGATGTGGGAACTATCTATATCGAAACAGCTAACAAGACTATCTCCGGTACTGTAAAATATCCTGACGGCAGTCCGGTTTCCAATGCTCAAATAGGCTGCAATAAACCAATGGGCGGTGGCGCTTTCATGAGCACACAAACTCAGGCCAATGGTAATTATGAGCTACTGGTGGGTACTGGCTCTTGGAACTGTTTTGTTGAACATGATTGGAACTATCAGGGAGATTTTGATTGGGTTTATTTTGAGATGCCTTCGATAGTAAGTTTCAATCAACCAAACGCTGTGGTAGAAACAAAGACGCTCAATTACACGGTAACCGAAGTAAACTCGACCATTAAAGGTAAAATATTAAAACCAAATGGGGCAGTTTATGAAAATTGGATAAATGTTGATATTTTTAATATGAGTGGATTCGGTAATTGGGCTCAAACAGATCAGACTACAGGCGTTTTCTCTGTTATGGTGCCGCCTGGAACCTATCAGGTATCGGCTAATATTTGGGATTACAACGCTCAGTGGGGCGGTCCTAGTTCCCAAACAATTACCGTAGCAGACAATGAAACTTACAACATGGGTACATTATATTTGGTGCCTAAGAGCGCCAGGATATCAGGAACGGTTACCGATGAAAGCGGTAATGCACTCAATAATCAGCATGTAGACTGCTACGTGCCTAGTGAGTTCAATAAATGGGCTTCAGGATCAACTGACGCCAATGGTGAATACAGTTTCCGAGCCTTTGGCGGCTATAGTTATACCTGTATGACAATGGCAGATTTCGGTGGATATGGCGGTGACTCTGATGAAACATATATCTACCTAGGCGCGCCGGTTACCGCTAATCTGCCAAACTCAAACAGTACAGCTACAAACGTTGACTTCGAGATGACTCGGGCTGATGCCACAATCAACGTTACTACAGTTGATAACGATGGTGATCAATTAAATGTTTGGGGATTCGCATACATTGGCGGAGCCGGTGGCGGTATGGGCGGTTCCATGATGATGGGCCCGGGAATGGGTGGCCCCATCGATAATGGATCAGGTGAATTCAAAGTGCCCTCTAGCCTGTGTACAGCCTCTTCTCCCTGCACGGTAAACGTATCTACGCCCCCGGGAGGAGGCAGTGATTATACATCTGACGGAGGGGTTGAGTTTATTGCTGTTGCTAACGGAACAACAGAGGTAGAGATACTAATGGTTCCAAACAATGCTACCATTGCCGGTCATATTGTTGACGGTGATGGAAATACTATTACTGGAGTACAAGCATTTATCTTTGCCGATAATTTTTCCAAGATGGCATTCACTGATACTCGAGTTAACTCCGAAGATGGTTCATATTCCATGACTGTAGCTCCCGGGAGTTGGAATCTGGGTTACTTTGTTGACCCTTCACTCGGTTATGTCATTGGCGGATCGAGTGCAAAAGTAACAGCAATAAATGATCAAACCGTTACTAAGAACCTGACTCTCCAGAAAATCGATGCATACATAGAAGTTACCATATTAGCACCAAATGGTAACCCATTATCGGGTGCGTTTGTCGATGCTTCAACATCGGCCGGGGGAATGTCAAATATAATAGAAAGTGGACCTGGTGGTCCCGGAATGATGATGGGTCCAGGTCCAATGATGGGCCCGGGAATGATGGGTGAAATGACCGGTTCCAACGGTACTGTAACAGTCGGCGTTCCCAGCGGTTCTACCTATTATGTTTCATCCAACTTACCGCCTGACTTCGGTTACATCAGTCCGCCCAAAGAAACGATAACCGGTATAGAAAGTGGAGATACTATTGAGCTTACTATGCAATTTAGAGAGTCTGACGCAACCGTGTCCGGCTCAGTAACCATAGATGGAAGTCCAACCAGTGCTTATGTTTCAGCTTGGGCAGAAAGTGGTGGGTTTACTGAAGCTTTTGCCTTTGGTGGATCATATTCCCTTAATGTTACTCAAGATGATAACTGGCATATAAACGCGAAAGCAAAAGTGGGTAGTGATTTCTATAAAAGCGGAGAAAAGGTATTATCGGTTGATGCGGCTTTGGAAACACTTGATTTAAAATTATCATTGGCTGCTTCCAATGTTCCTGATCCTGTTACTGCTACCTCGACGGCCGGTAACCAAATCATCGTGTCTTTGGAAGATGGGATGACGGTCAATGCTCCAGCCGGCGCCTTCTCAAGCACTCAGGATGACTCTATAACATTAACGGTAACTCCATCAGTAGAGGGCGCCAAAGACACTGACTCTGCCCAAACTACCAGTTACACATATGACATAGTAGTTCTCAAAAACGGCGCTGAAGTGCAGAGTAATTTCAACTCAAACGTTACTGTGTCTCTTCCCTACAATGAGGACCAAATAGAAGATCTTGGTATTACCGAAAATGATCTGGGCAGCAGTTATTGGAATGAAGACTCCGGTAATTGGAATGGTAATTCTAATGCTGTTGTTAACACCGATGAAGATGTTATTACCATCTCGACCAATCACTTTACAAACTTCGCTGTTACATCCGGCGACATTTCCGCGCCAAGTTTAAGTGTGACAAGTCCGGAGAACAACATCACCCTATCCGTAAATTCTGTTATCTTTGAGGGCACGGTAACTGATGCAAATGCTAGTGTTGCGATTGCCTTAGATGGAGCTTCAACAGGTACGATTGCGGTTGATACCGATGGCTCATTCTCTCATACAGTCACAGGTCTAGCTATTGGTGAAAACGTTATTACTGTAGATGCCAGTAATGGAGCCGGTGATGCAGCTACGGTAACTAGGACAATAACATATACTACTTCAAGAGATGGCGGTGACGACGGAACCGGTGAAGATGGAGAGATTACTACGGTAGCTACTGGAATCGATCTTGATTTATTGGTTAATGCCACTAACGGCAGTACTCACCTGCAAGCTTTCGATAACCAAGGCAACCTTAAAGCAACATTCTTCGCCTATGCCAGTCATATAAGAACCGATATGCAGATAACTACAGCTGATATTGATGGTGATGGCACCAGAGAAATTATAGCTGTGCCCGGGGCCGGTCATGGACCACATGTTCGTATCTTCACTAACACGGGTGAATTCAAAGATCATTTCTTTGCCTATGATACTGCTTATCGTGGTGGGCTCAAGGTGCTTACTGCAGACATTAACGGTGACTATATTGCTGATATAGTTACTCAGCCACTTGGTCAAGGTGGTCCTAATATTCGCGCTTATACATGGAATGGAGCTGAAGCCAACTTCGAACTTATCGATTGGTTCTTGGCATATGAAGAAACTTTCCGTGGCGACTTAAATCTTGTTACCTCCGATGTGACAGGTGATGGTCAAACTGATATCATCCTAGCACCGAGAGAAAACGGTGGTCCCAACGTTCGAGTCTACACCTATAACAACACCACCGGAGCGATAGAGCTGGTTGATTGGTTTATGGCCTTTCAGGAGGGTTTCCGCGGTGGTGTAAACATAGGAACGGCTGATGTGACAGGTGATGGTCAAAAAGACATCGTTGTGTCGCCGTTATCAAATGGCGGGCCCAATGTACGAGCCTACCAATACATTACAGCTTCGGAAAGCTTCGAACTGGTTGGTTGGTTTAACGCCTTTACTGAAGTCTATCGAGGTGGAGTCAACCTCAAGCTAGTTGATGTAAATAATGATGATATATCTGAAATAGTCACAACTGCCACAAATGGTAGTTCCAATGTCCGTATATATACATATAACTCCACAACGGAAGAATTCGAACTACTTGACTGGTTCATGGCTTATTCAGATGAATATAGAGGTGGCTTAACCGTATCAGCAACAGATGTTGATGGAGATGGTAACGTGGAGATAGTTACTACACCAAATGAAGGCGATCCAAATATCAGACTCTACGAATATAACACAACTACTGAAACGTTCGAGGTGCTTGACTGGTTCATGGCCTACACTAACACTTTCCGTGGCGGAGTAAATGTTAAAGTTACCGACATTGATGGAGATGGTGATTCAGATATCATTACTACGCCCGCTTCAATTGGTGGTCCCAATGTCAGAATCTATAAATATGACACCGCCGCCGAGGAGGTGCTTGCAGATGTATGGTTTATGGCCTTTAGCTCTAACCTACGAACTGGTTATAAAATTAATACGCTAGAATAGCAATAACAATAAAATACCCCTGCCTCTATTAGGTGGGGGTGTTTTTTATTGTTCTATTTAAACTCTTCTACAAATGGAGCTATATTTATCCTACCCAGTGATTGCTTAACTAATGGTTTTTTCTTTATCTGGGATAGTTGTTTTGTGTAGGATGGGCGTTGTTCTTGATAGAAAATTCCTATTGGATACTTACCTGATTCCGCTGCCTTATTATATGCAATTGACTTGTTCTTAGTTGGCCAGCTCTTATCTAGCTTATAAATTCTTGATTTATATGCTTGTCTAATCTTTTTTTCATCGTAGAATATATCACAAGGCTGTAGCACTTCTACCACAGAGAAACCCTGGTGTTTAATGGCTTTTTTATAAAGCTCCCTTAGATGTACTATTTCATCTGCATAACCACGAGCAATAAAGGTTGCACCTGATACCAGGGCCAACTGCAGGCCATTTATGGGATGTTCAACCAGGCCGTCTGGTGAAGTCTTTGTCACTTGTCCTGTTTTAGTTGTGGGCGAGTATTGCCCGGTTGTCAAACTATAGCGTTCGTTGTTATGTATGATATATGTCACATCAATGTTTCGCCGACCGGCATGTAACATATGATTTCCTCCCTCACCATATCCACCACCATCTCCTGATGATGCCACTACTGTCAATTCATGGTTTACCATTTTTACTGCCAAAGCCACTGGCAATGATCTGCCATGAAGACTGTGAAAACTATATAATTTATACCAATTTGCTCCATTTGCACCACAACCAATATCAAAAGTCATAACAATCTGATGCGGTTCCAAGCCCAGGTCAGCGTATGCTTGAGTCAATGCCGTCATCATGCCAAAATTACCACAGGAAGGGCACCAGGTTGGTATTACTTTAGTTCTAAAGTCTTGTTGGTTGGCCATTATTATTTAATCAATCTTTTTACACTTGATATTATACCCTCTGGGAAAAACTGCTGTCCGTCATATTTTAATAACTTTTTATCTACTTGTATGCCTGTCTGTCCCCGTAATAGTTGGGCGAACTGTGCTGTGGCATTATTCTCAATCGCTACTAGTTTTTTGACACCCACCACGGCTCGTTTCATTGTATCTTCTGACAAAGGCCAAGCTGCTGTGACATGGAGATAATTCACATGGGGAAGCTCTTTTAAAGCCTCTAGAACGGGCCCCTTGGTGGAACCCCAACCCATTAGTGTTAATTTGGCTTTCTTGGGACCATACATTTTAGGCTTGGGAAGTGCTTTCTGAATTGCCGGAAGCTTTCGAAATCTTTTATCTACCTGTTTAATTGCCTCATCGGCCTGGAAACCTTCAACGCTAAATCCGTATTGATCATGCTCGTCACTATTAGCAATATGTATTCCGCCCTTTTGACTCGGAATAGCCCTAGGAGAAACACCGCTCTTGAGGTCGAGATAGCGCTTATATTTCTTTATCTTGGATAATTCAGCCTGTGTTAATAATTTACCTCGGTCAATTTCAAAGTTATTAACCAAAGGATCAATTGATTGATGTCCTTCTGAAATATGTTTGTCCAATAAAATGACGACAGGCACTTGGAATTTTTCAGATAAATTAAAGGCTGTACCTGTCAGTTCAAAGGCTTCCACCGCATCACCCGGCGTTAATACAATTCTAATAAACTCGCCATGGCCAGCTCGACATAAAAAAGCCAAATCAGTCTGTCCTGTCCAGGTTGGCAAACCCGTGGCGGGACCGGGACGCATTGATTCAACTAAAACAAAAGGTGTTTCAGTAATGCCACCTAAGGCAAAGCCTTCATTCATCAAGGCAAAACCTCCGCCCGAAGTTGCTGTCATTGAACGTACTCCAGCGTATCCCCCGCCAATTGTCATATGGATAGCAGATATTTCGTCTTCAGGCTGAAACACTACCATACCCGAACGCCTGGCCCAAGCTGATAAATTATGCAAAATAGAAGAGGCGGGTGTCATGGGGTAGGCCACAAAATATTTACAGTTAGCGGCCACAGCACCCAGGGCAATAGTATCATTGGCTGTCACCAATATCTTTGGTTTCTTTTTGCTGTCGCTTTTCTTTAGTGTAAAGGGAAATTGCTCGGGTTTTAAGTTATTTTGCGCATATTCATATCCCATTCTAACCGCCTTAAGGTTAAGCTCAATGACCTTGTGGCCTTTGCTTAGGAACACCTCGGAAATCGTTTTTTCTACTATCTTTAAATCATATTTCAAGAGTGCCGTTGAAGCACCTATGGCTATCATATTAGAGGCTATGGCTGGAACACCGGCTTCTTTTGCTAGTGTTTTTAAGGGTAATGGATAGGCGGTCGTTCTGCGAAGAGCTTGCTTATCAGGGGTAAATTTATCGCTATCATATAATATGACGCCACCTTTCACTATGTCAGGTTTACAATAATTAAACGCCTGCTTAGTCAATGTAATAAGCAGTTGTGTTGGTTTATATATTGCAGTAACCGGCTTTGAAGATATGCTTAAACGATATGTCACCAGCCCTCCGCGAATCCTGGATGGATATTCCGAGCTATCAAAAGTGAATAGGCCTCCACGAGTACAGGCTTTGGCAAATATCAAACCGGCTACCTGTTGACCGCCACCGGCTTCTCCACCAATTTTCCATGTGAGTACATTTGTTTTTGTCATATATGTATAATAGCAAAATATTTCATGATGGTAAACTGTTTGTATGCAAGCTTGAAACTCTCGCTGTTTTATGATAGAATCCGATTAGCTTTGTATGTAAAGATTCTTATGTCAAATAAGAAAGTAAAGAGAATACACTACAATAAATTGATCCGCGACAGAGTTCCCATTACAATTAATGAAAGAGGGTATAGTTGTAAAACTTCCCGACTGTCTCTCAAGCGCTTTAAGCAAGAACTGCTGAAAAAAGTCGATGAAGAGGCCAGTGCCTTGCCTAACCTTAACAAGAAACAGGAGGTCACTAATGAACTAGCTGATATTATAGCCATAATAAACGAAATAAAAAAAGTATTTAATATTAAAGATAAGGATATAAAAATCGAGCTCCAGAAGAACTTTAAGAAAAAAGGCGGATTCAAGAAAAGATTATTTCTCTATTGGTCAGGAGATATTAATTATAAGACAAACGAACGGCGTTATCCTAATAAATAATTTTTCATTCTATGTCATGCATTATGAGCGGGTGTCGTATAATGGTTATTATGGCTCCCTTCCAAGGAGCAGAAGCCGGTTCGACTCCGGTCACCCGCTCACAGCGCATGAACCATACTAAGGATACCAGGGGGTTCGACCTGTCCCACGAAGCACGAAACATAGTGATGTGCATAGTGGGATCCCCGCTTGCCCTGCACCCGACCCTCTGGGCCATTAGCTCAAGGCCCAAATAGACGAGACAAGTGGTTCATGGGAGTGGTTGCAGGGTTACCCGCTCCAGTAAAGCTCGGGGGCTCGTCACTCTCTAAAAGACGGGACATGCAGGATATAAGGGCTAGTTTTTTTAATATCTGACTTTTATTGAATATAATGATATAATATGGACAGATAATATACTAAATAATCTTATGCAAAAAAGGGGGCAAAAAATGGGTATTAGTAATAAACCAAAGCTCGACACCTACACAATAAACAAGCAAGACGTAAAAACTGAGGTGGCCAGAGGGTTCGTATTGGCATTTGGCCTTAGTGCAATGCTATTTTATTTTATATTATTCCCTGCACCATTTAGGGAAGCCAAAACCGTCACAAGAGTCATCAGTGATACAACAACAGCCGTTACAGAAGGTGAGGGTAGCCAAGAACCTACAAATCTTCAATATGAGGAGCTTAGTTCTTGCGTAACTGTGGATTATTCTATTATCTCTCCCATCAATCATGGACGAAGGACTAACTCAAACAGTCTCGACCAAATTTCATATATCGTTGATGACGGCACCTCTCAAAAACTATGGGCTATGAATTTTCTTGATTGTGGAAATCATGGGGCCAATATGCCAAAGACCCTATCAGGACAACGTCAAGATAATGTTACAGCCTCTACTACCATAGGTAACATCACAGGGACAAATAGTTATAATGAAGTCGTAGTCAGCACCCAAAACACCGTTGAGGCATATGATTTGGTTGGTAATGAAAAGTGGGTTTGGACTCCGGAGGGTAACGAGACAGTCGATTTCGCACCACCCATACTGACAGACTTTCATATCACACCTGAAGGCTTAGAAGTATTGGCTTCAGGACACGAAGGGACAAGCCTGCATCTTTATTATCTCGATGGTGCTACCGGTGAACTAATGTCACCCACCGCCCATCAAACCATATCTAATGTTTCATCAAAAAACCCCGTATCAGTATCTGATCTGACAGTAGATTATACACCTGACGTAATAGTGGCTGCAGATGACACTCTCTATGTCCTGAATAACATAGGCCAACTAGAATCAAGTTTTGATCTTCCATCTTCCTCTCTCCACACCCCACCCATGGCACTTTCGGAAAACAACCCTCGTAACGGCTATATCTTTATTGGCTACAATGAAGGCTCGCAAACAAAAGTATACGGCTGGGATCATCATCTCAATACCGGATCATCTGACTATAGTCTGAATTTATTGGATGCCGACTACCCCTATTGGGACACAAATCATCAAGATACCTATAGCTGGCCGATAACCGTGAATGGCAATTTGAATCTTGACGACAGTCAAACCCTGGCTTTCGCGAACTTAACAGAGACTGTGAATCCAGCAACAGGCACTGAAAACCCTGATATAGTGTTCGTTACAGACAATAATAAACTACACGGCTATTCTCATTTTGGTGAGCATCTATTTACTAGTAATATTGGCGAAGCCGTAAATGGTAACAGCCAACCGGTGGCTTTCGACTATGATAACGATGGTTATGATGAAATTTTTGTAGCTACCAGCACCTATATCTATGCGTATGAAACTGACGGTTCTTTGATCGACAACTTAATCTTCCCGATGCATATAAATGAATCACCCTATTGGGGACCTAACTCTGTATTAAGCGGGGCTTTAACGATTGTGTATAATGATCAGTTTAATTGGCCCGTATATTCTATTCCAGTTGATTTTACCAATAGTAGTACTGCTTGGCAATTTTCTGTCAGGGTAGAGGGTGAAGATTACAGTCAACCATCTTTCACCGGGCCAGGAGGCTCAATCCACAATACAAATTCATACAACATCTGCCGTATCAGTGATCACGAAGCGGCCGTGGGCAGCTGTGATGAAAGCTTTGGAACCTCTAGCTCTAATTCATATTGTACGGGTGGTACCTTTGTATCAAACTGTTATCTCTGCGGCTGTCCTAGTAATTTCGGTTGTCCTGGCGTAGAGAATAACTGTTTCTATAATGGCGGAAATGGACCTATTTACGATGATTGTGGTGGCTCACCCGTCATGTTAAAACAGTTTGTAGACTGTGTTGTCTTAGATGGTGACGGAGGTATTTAAATAGTATAGTTAGAATAAGTATAAAATAGGGGCCATAACGGCTCCTATTTTTTTGTGTATCTTATATTTCAAAACTCATCACCTCGTTGTCCCAATAACCTGTGGTGGACCCGAGCGGATTCGAACCGCTGACCTCCTCGTTGCAAACGAGGCATTCTAACCAGCTGAACTACGGGCCCATAATAATTTATTCTAACCAAATGCTCCCTGAAGGTCTACTTTAACAAACACCAGAAGAACAGCTAAGATAATCATGATAATACCAACCAACTGAAACATAAAGCGTGAACCTCCAAATGTAGCCCACATACCACGCTCAGCTAAGCCAATCTTACCATAAAAATTTTGAATCAATTGTGGCTTCATGGCCAGAAAAAAACCTCCGACTAGTAGAAATAAAGCAATCCAATACTTCATTTTTGTTATAATTTAAATCTTACACTGGTGAACGATGGAGCCTGCCTACCGACGAGATAGGGTAAGCAGGGAATCGAATCCTGAATCAAGTTCAGGACAGGCTCCCCGACCTTTCGGATGTAAACCGAACGCTCTAACCAGCTGAGTCCCGAAGCCCCGCTCGCTTACGCATCGGGGTCCGGGATTCCGATTTTTGATGCGACCTTTGGTCGCTCGAAACATCGGGATCACCAATTATATTATCAATTACTTTACGATTTTTTAATCTCTTCAAAAAGTTCTCTCGTTTCCTAGCATCAGAACGAGTCTGAAATCTCTCAATCCTAACCATCTTCCAGGGTTGGTAGGGTTTTGTCGATTTACATAGGATATTATTATTATGCTCGAGGATACGCCGATGGTAATCGTTAGTTGATCCAATGTAAACCCTCTTATATTCTATACTACGGATAAAATATACACAGTACATAACAACCTCCTACTCTCATCCCTACCGTTTTTTCATACAATGTGCCATGGTGGACGATGGAGGATTCGAACCTCCGACCTTTCGGATGTAAACCGAACGCTCTAACCAGCTGAGCTAATCGTCCTTGAAAAACGTTCAGGCATATCGGAGTGGTGCCCGGGGCGGGACTTGCCCGGCACCACGTAGGGTGCCAGGTTCGCCTTTGGGGGAAACCCGCACCCCTGCACAAGAATCGGTGCAGGACTAGGCCCTCAACCTACCCTGAACCACGTAGAGTTCAGGGTACCGTGCATCCTGTGTGGTGCACGGTATTACACCGGCCTACCTTGTCGAACTATTATTCAAACAACGTCTTGGTGCCCAGGGCGGGACTTGAACCCGCACGCTCTTACGAGCCTAGGCCCTCAACCTAGTGTGTATACCAATTCCACCACCTGGGCATATTTATTCAGGAATTAACCTTTTAGGCAAGTACGGCGGACAAGCATACCAACCTGTCCCTCGTAGCTTTAGCGAAGTGGGATTCCACCACCTGGGCATTTCTTATTGCTTTTTTTCTGCCTTAATCTCTTTAAGCTGTTTAGCCCTAGGATCACGCAAATAGTACAGTTTAGATCTTCGTGTACGACCCTCTTTTACAATTTGAGCTTTAACAATCTTGGGTGAATGTAATGGAAATATACGTTCAACGCCAATTCCTTGAGAAACCTTTCTCACTGTCATTGTGGCTGATGAACCATGCCCACCATGTCGAGCAATAACTAATCCCTCAAACACCTGTATCCTTTCTTTTTCGCCTTCTTTTACCTTCAGGTGCACCTGGATTGTTTGTCCAGTTTTGATATTTGGAAGTTCTTTTGGCTCTTCTTTGGTCTTTTTTGACGCTTCTTTAACCTCCTTTTTTTTGTTCTCTTTTGTAGAAACCATAACAAATTTACTTAGATTTAATAAAAGACTAGGATTAGTATAACTCAAATGGACTTCTGCGTCAATTCTATTTCATGTCTTTCAATACTTGTTGCAAGTAGCCTGGTAATTCTATAGAATATTCCTGTTTTTCCCCTTTTTGGTCGATAAATGAAAGGTAATATGCACAAAGGAAAAGCGGTTCATTGTTGTAATCCTTTGAATATTGACTATCTCCAAATAGAGGATGACCTAAACCATGAAAATGTGCTCGTATCTGATGGGTTCGTCCGGTTATCGTAGTAACCTGTACCAAGGTATAATTTGTAAAACATTTAATTACTTCATAGTTAGTTTCGGCCCATTTTCTTTTCCTCATAGATGGGGCTGTAGCGGAAACACTGACTATCTTGCCAGTCTTTGAACGTTCCAATGGAAAATTTATAGTCCCAGTATCAGACAAACCGGTCCCACTAACCAAAGCCTGGTAGCGCTTGTTGATCTTATGAGATTTGAATAGCTGTTTATAATAATCAAAAGCGTCTTGGGTTTTTGCTATTATCATCAGGCCAGAAGCTTCTTTATCAATTCTGTGTACAATCCCAGGTCTCATCAGATCTTCTCCCACCTTGCCTATGTCTGGATACCGATGAAGTAGGCCATTAACCAGCGTACCCGTCTTTGTACCTTCCGAAGGATGTACCACTAAACCTGATGGTTTGTTAATAATTAAATAATCAGGCGACTCAAATATTGTCTCCCACTCTATAGAAGCATCAGGTGACAAATCAATGATTGGCTGCTGTACTACTTCAATTTCAATAAGATCATCAAGTCTTAAACTGTGATGTGGTTTTACGGCCTGACCGTTGACAGTAACTTTCTTTTTCTTGATTAGCTTTTGTAGCCAAGAGCGACTGGAGTCAGGCAGCTCTTTATGTAAATATTTATCGAGCCTGACGCCGCTGACTTGGGCTTTTAGTTTTTTTACCATACCTATTCTTTATTAAATCCAAAGCTTGTTTCTTGGTTTTTATTTTTTTCTTTAGCTGATCTGTTCTCACCTGGTGTAATATTTTCCCAATCTTAGGTCCAGGCTTCAAGCCCAACTGCGTCATAATTTCACTACCATTGAGTAACATCTTTGGCTGTTTCTTATTTTTATAGCCAACTTTCTTAATTCCTTTTAAAAGCTCAAGTGCATCATAAAAGTTACCCAAACATGGCTGACCTTCTTCTGATAAACTTGCTGCCTGATCAGCGTATATTAGCTTGAGGAGTTTATCACCTGCTTCTGATTTTATAAAATACTTCTCTAATGTTGTAGGCTTTATCTTTAATGGTGGGGCTTCAATAATTATCAAATGGTAATGTATTAACCAAGCTAACCGATCACCGTCAACCAGGCCCTTGTAGCTGGATAAACGTAGGCGTTTACAGATATCTTTTGCCATTCGGCTACCCACTGTCTCATGACCATAATATGTCAATTTATTACCTGATTTTGTACGCTTGGTATAGGGTTTTCCTATATCATGAAGAAAGGTGGCTAGGCTTAACTCTACATCAGATTTTGCGCCAGGAAATTGTTTTTTAAACAGGGGGGAGTTCAATTGTTCTACCGCTAAACGGCTGTGCGTCCAGACATCCCCTTCTGAATGATATGTAGGACCCTGACAACAGCCCTTCATGTGTATTACTTCTGGCATCAGAACTCTAAAGGCTCCACTCGTATCAAATACATCAATTGCCCTAATCGGATCTACTTCAAATGATTTCAATAGTTCACGGGCAACTATTTCTCTAGGCACCTTAAGACTATTTAAGCGACCCATCATTAGCTTGATTGTTCGCCAAGTTTCCAGCTCGAACTCAAAACCTAGCCGTACCGCAAAGCGTAAACCTCTGAGTATTCTAGAATAATCTTCATTAATACGTTCTTCAGCCTGACCGACAAATCTGATTTTTTCGGCTGCCATGTCAGCCAGTCCACCCATTGGATCAATTAGTCTCTTGCGACGTATATCCCAAGCCATGGCATTGATAGTAAAATCGCGCCGTTCTAAGTCTTTTTTTATTGGTAAGCTATAATCGCTTTTTACATTAAAATCACGGTAACCTCCCTGAAGATAGAGTGAGTGTTCTGTTCTCGGTAGTGCAATATCAATTGACTCTTTCAACTTTGAGTCTTTTGGCTTAAATTTATATACTCCGAACGTTTTTCCCACAAGATCCACTTGGCCCAGTGTTTTTAGATATTTCTCAAGAGTGTTCGGTCCGACACCCGCAATAATAAAGTCATAGTCTTTTGATGGGTGAGATAGAATAATATCACGTACCATTCCGCCCACCAAATAGACCTTAGCTTGAGGAAACTTTTTCAGTAAACGAGATAAAAAAGCTAGACTTTCCTCTTTCAATAATATATCTGCGATATTCTTCATAAGTCTATTTTACCACACTTATATGAAAAGCGGGTCTTGCCATAAAGCAAGACCCTCAAAGCCATATGATGGCTATCGATCCGCGAGGCTCCCTTTGTTAACTTGGGGTATGTCTACCACCATGTATCCAGAGCCTGCGTCGCCTGCGGGATCATCAGGAAAATAATCGCCCATCCACCGACAATCACCGCCCGAATCCGTCTACCGGAAGAATTCACAGCCTGACCTCCTTTCATGATAGGGCCATATCGTAGGTTCACAGTCAGATGCTATGATATTTTTATCATTTTGTCAATAACAAAAAACCCTAAACCTCTAATAATTTAGTGCTTTTCATTTTGGTGGGCGATAGAGCCTGCCTGTCGGCAGACAGAGGGTAGGTAGGGACTCGAATCCCGCATGTCTCCCTCGACAAGCTCGGGAGCCTGCGGGACAAGCTCCCTGACCTCTACTTATACTATAATCTGCATATCTACAACGCCGACTCGCCTGATATCGTCATTAACTCCCACATGGTGGGCGCGACAGGATTCGAACCTGTGACCTTTTGCGTGTCGAGCAAACGCTCTAACCAACTGAGCTACGCGCCCACCATGTAAAAATTAATGTGTTTTGTTTTATTAATATCTAGAAAAATCTTACAACCTGCAAGTCAGATAGGCGGGTAACCAACTGCCTGCCCCGTCGCATGACGGGGAGCTAATCGCCCATGTATGTGGCGATCCCACCTACCAAAGTACTGGTAACAAATCTATGCCTCTCGACAAGCTCGAGGCATTCGCCTTATCTCTTTATTAACAACCCAGTTCTGTAGAATGTATATGGTCAGAGACCATGAGCGAGTAACAAAGTGACGAGTCGAATGGTAGGCATGGATGGACTTGAACCATCGACCCCCACGTTATAAGCGTGGTGCTCTAACCAACTGAGCTACATGCCCATGAACATCCTATAGAAGACTTATTTATTGCGGGATAACCGACTGCCTGCCCGCCGAACCCCGCACTTGATGCGGGGGTAGGAGGAAGCTACATGCCCATGACTATCATATAGATGGTACGTTTGGCATTTGACAACTGAATCCCGAAGCCCCGCTCGCTTACGTATCCGGGTTCGGGACCCCGATCGACCTACGGTCGCATCGGGACTACATACCCATGACCATCCTTCTGAAGACATTATCATCCTTTACTAAATATGGCAAGAGTGTCAGCAACTAGGCTATTTTTTTATTCGCTTTACGTCCAAACAGTCTTTCGGCCCATAATAGTATTTTGCTGGTTTTTTTGCTTCCGTTAAGTTTTAGGAAAAACAACGCCCAGGCACTAAATTGGAAACTGGACATAACTGAACCCACTACGATAGCAATCATCAATAGTATTATGGTCATAATATTCATGAAGACACCCCCAAGACCTGCAACGTCTGTCTGATTTAGAATAAAAACTAATATTATGAAGGGTACAATTATCAGAACAAACACCAAGAACATAGCCAGGCTTACCAGAATACTGATGAAAAATATTATTATAGCCATTTCAACACTGGCTACCCAATTTTTTATGAAGAGACGCCAGCCCGACCGAATCGCCACTGGCCAATCCTGATTATTATTTATCGTATAACAGGCGGCATATTTGGCCACAAATGAAATTATCAAACTAACTATAAACGATATGATCACAAATATTACACTAACGACTGTGCCTATCACGCCAGTAACTACTAATGAAGCAATCAAGCCAATCAGCAGAAGCACTACATAGTCTGACACCTTTGCTATAAGATAGATAAGGAAGTTCTTTTTTATGTGCTTTCGTCCTACATCAAACCCTTCATTAAATGTAATGGTTTTTCCACTTTCCGCCTTGATTGCATTGTGTATAATTGCACCAATAGAAATAGCAGTCAGCCAGACAACGATTACGAACACAACTAAAAACAGTAATAACAACATAACCGACCCGGCTGTAGTTCCAGACATGGCGTCCCAAACGCTGATTACCTGGCTCCCTAAATCGTTTTCAAAGAAGCTTCTCCAGCTGTCTACTGACAATTTCTGTTCTGTATACATAGAGTAATTCCTCACTACCATTTCTATCTCCTGGCTAATGGTTACCAAAAACAATCCAAAAAACCACAAAAACTTATGCCGCCAGACAATACGCCATGCTTTTTTTAGAATCTCTCCGTAAGTAAAGCCCATATGACCCCCTCTTTATCCGACTCTCGCCGGCTAAATAATAAAAAATATTTTAATCAAAAAGTTCTCGGAATTCTTTCTGCTCTATGGTTTCCTTCTCTAAGAGCAGGTTTGCAACCTCTGTGACTTTTGGCCTTGCTTTAATAACCATATTCTTTGCCCTACTGTAGCAACTACGGATTACTTTCATAATCTCTTTGTCTATCATAGAAGCCGTATCGTTACTATAATCACGTTTCTCATGTATCTCCTTGCCTAAGAAAATCATTTCTTCGGGCTGACCATATGTCCGCGGCCCTAAGGCCTCACTCATACCATAGCGTGTTGTCAGCTCCTTAGCCAAGCGCGTGGCTTCTTTTAGATCATTACTAGCACCAGTAGTTACTTCTTTGAAAAATATCTTTTCAGTAACATGGCCCGCTAGCAATACCGTGATCTCATCAAAGAAGTACGATTTACTATGCATATGCCTATCCTCACTTGGAAGTTTCAAAGTATAGCCAGCAGCACTGCCACGTGACATTATTGATACTTTTCTGATCGGATCTGCATTGGGTAGTAGATGAGCCACGACGGCATGCCCTGCCTCATGATAGGCTGCAATCTTTTTTTCTTTCTCGTTAAGAATATGACTCTTTCTTTCAGGACCTAACAAAACCTTATCAATGCTATCCAAACAATCATCCATAAATATCTTTTTCTTATCACGTCGAGCCGCTAAAATAGCCGCTTCGTTTAATAGATTTGATAGATCAGCTCCTGAAAAACCAGGTGTTCGTTCAGCCAGCCTTCTTAGGTCAATCCCGCTATCAAACGGCTTACCGATTGCGTGCACTTTAAGTATTTCTTCACGGTCTCCTATGTCAGGCATATCCAGCATCACACGCCGATCAAATCTACCAGGACGCAATAGAGCAGGATCAAGCACGTCAGGACGATTTGTAGCAGCTATGATTATGACATTGGTATTTGTATCAAAGCCATCCATTTCCACTAATATCTGGTTTAGAGTTTGTTCTCGCTCATCATGTGAACCACCCAACCCTGATCCACGCTGACGACCAACTGCGTCGATTTCGTCAATAAAGACTATGCAAGGCGCTGTGCTCTTGGCTTGTTTGAATAAATCTCTGACACGTGAAGCACCAACCCCGACAAACATCTCAACAAATTCTGATCCTGAAATATGGAAAAACGGAACATTGGCTTCGCCTGAAACCGCCCTAGCTATCAGCGTCTTACCTGTCCCCGGAGGACCAACCAATAAAACACCTTTGGGTATTTTAGCTCCTAGCGAGAGAAATCTTTTTGGTGTTTTTAGAAATTCTACAACCTCCAATAGTTCTTCCTTAGCCTCTTTCACTCCGGCTACATCTTTAAACTTTATCTGATTTTTTAAAGTTGTTTTCTTTTCATTCCTAGCCTTACTCTGACCAAAACTCATAGCTCGATTATTTGAGCCCTGTACCTGGCGTAACATAAAATAGATAAAGCCTCCGATTAAAAGAAGTGGCAGTAAAAACGGAAGTATTGAACCCAACCAAAAAGCTGTACTGGATTCCCCGCGTATCTCCACGTTAAGATCACGAATACGGCCTTCAGACACACCGTAGTTTTTTAATATCTGGCTAAGCGACTCTTCATTTTCTTTATTAGTTGTTTGTTTTGTATCATCATTCAATATAATCTCCAGTTTATTACCATCGACGATAATCTGCTTTACCTCAGAGTTTTCTACCTGCTCTACCAGCTTATTGAGGCTAATCTCATCAACTTCTTTGGTTGATGTTTGATACAAACTAAAAAGCCCCCCAATAACTAAGAAGACTACTATGAATATAAATAAGTTTTTGATTGCTTTTCCCATATATGAATCAATGTTTGCTGATAAGTGGCTATATTATAAATGATTTTGACCTTTTTGGCAAACTAAACGAAGCAGGACTATTGCCTAATATTCAGAATGATATATATAATATATTAATACTAGGTCTGTTTCTTTTCTTTGTCGTCAGCCGGATTTTCTTTTTCTGGTGCGTCCGTATTTTCTTTTACCCTCTCATCTCCCTTGTCTTCTTTCTCTTCTTTTGGCTCTGTTTTGGTTGGTTTGGCTTCTGTATTATCAGCCTGTTGTTCGTCCTTTCCGTCAGAGACATCCTGCCCACTAGCAGGCTGAGATCCGCCTTGAGCAGGCTTTTCCAAGGCTTTTATAGACAAGCCCAGTCGATGATTATCGGGCTCTATCGATAAGATTTTAAATTCACGTTTATCTCCAATCTTTACAATTTCTCCTGGATGGCGTACCAGCTTATATGACAGCTCAGAAATATGTGCCAACCCATGTATATCATCATCCAATTCGACAAATACACCAAACGGATTGAGCTTCAATACTTCTCCTTTTACCACCTGACCAACTTCATACTTACTAATAGCCTTTCTCCAAGGATCTTCTTTTAATTGCTTCATGCTTAACGATATGCGTGAATTATCTATGCTGATTATTTTAGCTTTTATGGCATCACCTACTTTTATGATTTCTCTGGGGTCGTCAATTCTCTGCCAGGCCAGCTCCGAAATATGCACTAAGCCTTCCAAGCCGTCACCGAATTCAACAAAAGCTCCGAAGTCTACCACTCCCGTTACCTTGCCTTCAACAATACCGCCCACTTTGTATTTGTCGATAGCCACTTTCTGCTTATCTTCCCAGGCCAGTTTTTCTGAAACGATTAACTTTTCTTCCTCTTCATCAAGGTCTATTACTCTAACCTTAAAAGATTTATCAACATAGCTTAATAATTTTTCCAGAATTTTGTCTTTGTCTCCACCCTCAACCCGTGGGTAGTGCTCGACGGTCAACTGTGATACGGGCAGAAACCCTACAACTCGTCCGACTTTTACCATGAGCCCACCACGGTTAGCTTCTGTAATGGCTGCATCAACTATTGTCTTTTCTTCTTTAAGTGAAAATAAAAGATCCCAAGCTTTTTTATGGCCTGCTTGGCGGAAGGAAAGCTCCATTACGCCTTTCTCGTTTTCTAACTCAAAAACCGTGGCTTGGACCTTGTCACCCACGTTTAGGTCGGTATATTCACCTGATTCGTCATATAGTTCACGACCTCTGACTACCCCACTGCATAAGCCTTCTATATCTACATGTACTTCGTTTTTTGATACGCTTATTATCGTTCCGTCAATAATATCACCAACTCGAGGTATTTTAATTGCGCCTTGTTCATCCAACAGTTTTTCCATTTCAGAGGGTTGTGCGCTTGTGTTTTTATCTTTGTTTTCGTTAGTTGAATCTTGCATGAGTATTAATTAATGATTAAGCAACAAAATTAAGCTTAATTAACATTATATACTTCTTATAGTTTTTTGACAAGATGGCACACATTATAAAATAATTATTGACAATTGATGGTATTTATGTTATTATAAATACATGGCATTAGCTCCAGGAAAAGCTAGTCAACAATCTTTCCGCAAGACTATCGGTGGCATGCTCAAGCCCGGAAGATCTTTTAGTCCCAACAGCAGAGTGGGAAAGTTTTTGCGTTCAGAGGGAATGGGGGACCTAATGCACAAAAATAGTCTGACCCGACAGGAAATGAGTCAGGTTGTAGGTAAGCTGCGTGGCGAAAAAACCTTGTTCAAACAAACAAGCAGACGTACAAAACAGGTTGTTGATAAGATTCTTAAAGACTATAAAGCTACTGATCGTCCGACACAAGCCGAGCCCACCGCGGTAGAAAAAGCCAGGGTCCGAGAACGTCAAAATGCAGTTATTGACATGATAACCGGCCGCCGTCAGACCATTACCTCGGGCCAGCGTCGTCGCCAAGCTATGAGCACCAGAGCAACTGAAACAGGTAAAGAAAAAAACGGTAACACTAAGCCTATTCCGGGCGGAAAAGAAACAACAACTCCAACCAAAAGAGCTACGGCTGACAGACCGACTTTTATGCCCAGTGGCATTAATAGCCTAGGACGTTCTGCCCGACGATCCAGTACCTATACAACACCCGAAATAAGGGAAATGAAGTCGGACACATCGAGTGAACAGCCTAAGCCCGCAGAAGATATAAAACCGGAACAAGAACCAACCGAAGACATAAAAGACACAGATCCTCCATCACCCGAAGAAGCGGATGATATGTTTATTGGTTAGATAAAATATATAAAAAAAGAACTGCAGAATGTAGAGACGGTTTTTTTAATGTCATTTACTCAGTACAAGTAAGCTGATAATTCTCACCCTCTGCAAGATCACAATTACTTTTACAAACAGAGTGAGTCATCACCTCACCGGAAAAAATATCAAAACTTACCCGCTCTTCATCCCAGCACATATTCGCCCCGCTTCCACAAGCCACAACTACCTTCCCTTCTTGGAAAGATGTCTGGGCTACATGACAGCCAGACATTACTTGATCCCAGGCAAACTTAGCCAAAGGAACAAACTCACCCTTAGTCAAAGTTCTGGTTTGATCATCAACTGTAATATCAGAATCGATGTTAGCTACATAAATATATAACGAATAAACGCTAACTTGATCACCGGTTTGTCCTAGACTGCTTAATTCGGGGAATAGCTCTTCAGTGCTGGATATAATATCCGCTGGTATCTCATCTTCCCCAGTTAAGTCATGGCTGACCAAGATCGTAAAAATAGAATTTGGATATGACACACAGATTGTAGCAGCATCCCAGGGTTCTGGTATAGCTTCAAATACATGTTTATTATCGCGCAGTCTGGTATTGGCTGTGTAGGTAAGTGTTTCTTCCCAACCCTCTAAGCCGAACCTATAACAACCATAAGCAATCGAGCGCTTTAAATAATCAATCTCCGTATCCTTCGCCTCTATCGCTTGATTATCATCAAAAAAGGATGTATCAATTGTCACGCCAGTCCCATTTGACTGCTCCTGATAAAAAGAATTAAAAACAATTACGCCTGCTCCAGTAATAGCTACAATCAATGTGGTTAATATGAATGTCATCTTCATAAATTTGTCCTATTATATTTTACTTCGTCAATTTTACAATAACATGGCCAATAAATTTCTCAATCGCATTTATTACATCATCTTTTAGCTTCGATGGACTGGAAGCTACCCATACGGCAAAGTTATAGAGCTCTTGGGTATCTACTTTTAACCATTTATCATACCTGTGAAGCAGAACTAGCAGACTAGTCATAGCAATTCGTTTGTTTCTATTTTGGAAAGGATGATTTTTTATCAT
>JAHIZJ010000120.1 GCA_018814765.1 Patescibacteria group bacterium | reverse complement strand
AAGGCCATCCTCGTATTAACTGAAGAGTCGGGTAATGTTATCAAGGGAAGTCTACGCACCACCACTCATGGGGTTGGTGTCTCGCGTTTAGCGGAACTACTGGGTGGCGGGGGTCATAAAAAAGCTGCTGGCTTTACTATCAAAGGTAGCTTTGAATATGAAAACAACCATTGGCAAATAGTCTAAGTTTTTCTATACTATTATTACTAACAAAATAACTATGAGACATATGCATTTAATACCCACAGTTATCGAAAAATCTAATTTTGGTGAACGCGCCTATGATATATATTCGCGCTTGTTAAAAGAGCGCATCATCTTTCTTGGCTCACCCATCGATGATAACGTTGCTAACACTATAATAGCCCAGCTACTTTTTCTGGAAAGTGAAGGTAAAAATAAAGAAATCAAGATCTATATCAACTCGCCAGGTGGCTCAGTTACCTCTGGAATGGCCATCTACGACACTATGCAATACGTTAAGGCGCCTGTTTCTACTATTTGTATCGGTATGGCCGGTAGCATGGGCGCTGTACTCCTATCAGCGGGTCAAAAAGGTAAACGCTTTACTCTACCCAACTCGGAAATACTGATTCATCAAGTCATGGGCGGTGCTGAAGGACAAGCCATAGATGTAGACATCAGAGCACGGCATATTATCAAGATCAAAGACAAGCTGAATAAAATATTAGCTCATCACACGAGTCAACCGCTCAAGAAAATTGAAAGAGACACTGACCGTGATTATTTCATGTCGGCCGAGGAAGCTAAGGTTTATGGAATAGTTGACCAGATTATTAAAAAATAGTCTACCAAAAAACACCCGGGTGATATATCTTCCCCGGTGTTTTTTATTCTTTAGGTTTTTCGTCTTCCATTTCCCTTATTTCTTGTAGGCTCATTTTTTTTGGCCAAAGTAAATTTCCTTCGGGGTCATAGATGGGTACAATCCTATCCGGCCTTCCTTTAGCTCCGTCTAACATAGCTTGTGCTGCTCGATCTACTGCTGGTTTGACTACGGTCGGATCGTTATCAAAATAATTGACTCCATCCATTTCTGCCGCTCTTTTTACTCCATTATCCATATTTTCTTTTTTTATTCCTACCACCACCCCTCGTATAGTCCGCGGAGGAATTCGTCCCTTTACCCTGAATCCATGGGTTTCAGAGGGAACAACTTTCTCCCTAAATTGCTCCTCTAAAAACTCAAGTGATTCAATACGGGGTGTTGGGATGGGTTGCTTTACCGGAACATATCCACCAGAAGAATTAGAGCCTTCTTTCCTGGCATCATTATCATATTCATAATCATGAAATGTACCATTAGGATGACTTGCGGGTTCTTCTATTACCTCCCTTTGTTTTAATAACTTTTCAGTGTCTAAAACAAGAGTGATTGAAGCTGGTTGTAAATGCATATATCCAAAATCTGACACTTTGCTTATCTTGTGTGGTCCAAAACGTTTACCTTC
Source organism: Patescibacteria group bacterium (assembly GCA_018814765.1). Taxonomy (GTDB): domain Bacteria; phylum Patescibacteriota; class Patescibacteriia; order JAHIZJ01; family JAHIZJ01; genus JAHIZJ01. Next base: position 23,208 of record JAHIZJ010000120.1, on the reverse strand, counting down.
TATCCATCTTGAGCTTGCTTTGTGTGCAAAACCAACTATGTTTATCCATGTTTGTCCCAACGGATGAAAATAACCTTTAGGTTCTTTTTTTAACCTGGCCTCTTTTATTTGTTCTTTGCGTTTTTCTACTTTTTCGTCGTCCGATGACGTCTCTCTACCCCTTACTGGCAAAATGCCTATATTAATGTTGGAGGCGAGCAGTTTACTATAATAATCAATCGACTCTTGTGGGCTACCATGTTGACGGGGCGGCCAATCTGCTTTATCTCCCTCAATAGTATGTACGGCTGTTCCTCTTCTGTTAATATCAATAACTTTGGCCATAGCCGCTTCAATGATTTCTGGAGAAAGCTCTGTTTCAAGATTAACTTCTTGAGCGCCCTCTGGGGATTGTGATTCTCTTGATAACATAATCGATTAATAAGTATTTTATTCAAAATTAACACATATAAAACATCCGGTCAAAAATGGAAACATTGGTAGAATAATTTAAGAACCCCACACCCTTTTTTGAAGGGTGGGGGAGTTTCTTGTCTAAATTTAGCCAACATGGTACTATATTTATTGCATATTCATATCTAAATTTATTAAAGTGATACAAAGCTATGTCAGTAACAATATGGATTGTCCTGGTAGCAGCTGGGCTCGTCTGCGGTGGAGCTTTTGGATATCTGATTCACAAAATACTTATCTCAAAAAAAGCAGATTCAGCAGAAGCTAAGGCTCAAGAAATAATTAGACAAGCACAGAACAAACAAAAGGAGATACTCCTTTCGGCCAAGGACAAAGCAATCAAAATCATCGACGACGCCAAAAAGGAAGAGGCTCGTCGTCACCAAGAAATTACTCGACTCCAAGAGCGTTTGGAAAAACGTGAGGGAATGTTTGATCAAAAACTAATGGAGCTCGAAACTCGTCAGCAAAAACTGTATGAACGAGCTCAAAGAATTGACTCAGTAAAAAAAGAAATTGAGAAGATTCGTAGTGACCAAACAGCCAAATTAGAAAAAATCTCTTCAATGAATAAAGAAGAGGCAAAAGAACACCTCCTTAGCCTAACAGAAAATAATATCAAAGAAGACTTAGTACAACGCATTAAGAAGCTAAAACAAGCCGGCAACGAAGAGATTGATAAAGAAGCCAAGAACCTTCTAAGTGTAGCCATTCAGAGATGCGCCTCGTCTCACGCAGCAGAAAACACCACCACCACAGTAGCCTTACCCTCTGACGAAATGAAAGGACGCATCATCGGTCGAGAAGGACGAAACATTAGGGTAATTGAACAAATGACTGGAGTAGAAATTATCGTTGATGACACTCCTGAAGTGATAGTAGTGTCGGGCTTTAGTCCTATTAGACGTCATCTAGCAAAAAGAACCCTGGACAAATTAATCCTGGACGGGCGAATTCATCCTTCACGAATTGAAGAGGCCGTTGAACAATCCAAGAAAGAACTAGCCAAAGACATAAAAGAGTCCGGTGAAGAAGCTGCTTATGAGGCCGGTGTAGCCGGGCTTGATCCCAAGCTAGTACAATTATTAGGCCGTCTGAAGTATCGTACCAGTTACGGACAAAATGTGCTTAGGCACTCTATCGAAGTAGCACATCTGTCAGGTCTTTTAGCCGAAGAACTGGGTGCTAATGTGCCAGTAGCAAAAAAGGGTGGCTTACTTCATGATATTGGAAAGGCTGTCGACCATGAAGTTCAGGGAGGTCATCCGAAGATCGGCTATGATATTATGAAAAAATTTCGTATACCTGAAGAAGTTGCTTACATAGCCAAGGCCCATCACGAAGATGCTCCTGAAACACTTGAAGGTATTGTAGTAAAAGTTGCCGACGCAATCTCAGGCGCTCGCTTCGGTGCTCGAAAAGATTCATACGAAAACTATCTTCAAAGATTGACTGAACTAGAGGGTGTAGCTAATACTTTTCCTGGGGTAGATAAATCATATGCTATTCAGGCCGGTCGAGAAATCCGCGTCTTCGTCAAACCGGAAGAGATAGACGACCTTAACGCTGAACGCTTGGCTCGCGATATAGCAAATCGTATAGAAGAAGAATTGCGCTACCCGGGTGAGATTAAAGTAAATCTAATCCGTGAAAAGAGAATCACAGAATATGCCCGATAAAACATCATTGTCATTCCTAATAGTAGGTGATATTGAAGGTCGAGTCGGACGCACGGCTGTTGCTAAATTAATGCCCCAGCTGCGTCAGGAGCTTAATCCCAGTCTGGTTATCGCTAATGCTGAAAACTTGGCTCACGGAACCGGCATAACCACAAAAACTCTGGAAGAGTGCCATCAAGCAGGTATCGACTTTTTCACCTCGGGAAATCATATCTTCAGAAAGAAAGAGGCGATTGAATTACTGACTAAGCCAGAGCCAATTGTTATCAGACCGGCTAACTATCCTGAAGGTACACCGGGACAAGGTCATCGTCTCCTAACTATTGGAACCAAACAGGTCTTAATCATCAATCTAAACGGACGTGTATTCTTTCAAGAAGACTTTGACTGTCCCTTTCGAGCACTCGATAAAATACTTGATGAATACAAGTCAACTACCCTAAATGCAATTATAGTAGACGCTCATACAGAAGCGACTTCAGAGATTATCGCCCTTGGGTGGTATGCTGATGGTCGCGTCTCGGTTGTCTCCGGAACGCATACGCATGTTCCTACCGCTGATACGCGTATATTAGACCAAGGCACGGGTTATGTTTCCGATATAGGCATGGTTGGTGCTAGAGATTCAGTCTTGGGTGTAGATAAAAATGTAATTATTAAAAAGTTTCTGACCCAACAGCCGTTTGCTCACGATATTCCAGAGCATGGTATTGTCCAGTTTAATTCCATTTTTGTTGAAGTGGATCCCAAAACCACTAAAACCATTTCAATCAAACGCATCGATCGGGAGGTAGAAGTTTAGCTTAATAACAGCTTTATCTCTCAAGGAAATAAGTCTTCAACAACTTGCGCTTTCCAATAATTATCAATCACCAATAACCAATTATCAAATAATGTTCAACTATCAAATCTCAATGTTTAAAAAACTCTTAAGAACCTTTTGGTAATCATAAATTTGGTTATTAGTGCTTATTTGAAATTCAGAAATTAGAATTTGGTGATTTGTAACCTTCAACTTAGTAAACGCAAGGAATCAATTAAACCATTATTATACAAAACAAATACATTATCTAACAAGGAAGGGAGGTGATAATATGTCAAAATCAATGAGCAAATCTGATCTAATGGATAAAATAGCTGAACAGGCCCACGTCACAAAAAAACAAGCTGAAGATGTAATGGATGCATTCGAAGGCATCACGATCGATTCGCTAAAAAATGGAGGCGAGATCACTTTAACAGGCTTTGGTACTTTCATGGCTAAAGAAAGACACGCCCGCATGGGAGTTAATCCACAAAAGCCCACTGAACGCATTAAAATCCCCAGCGTTACTGTCCCTAAATTCAAATCTGGCAAGGCTTTAAAAGATGCCCTGAAAGCCGGCAACTCCTCGACCATACAACCAGAAGAACCCAATAATTCTGAAACAGGCAAAGAGGCTTCACCAGCTGAATAATATCAATTTGACCGAATACTTATAATATTATAGGCTATTCTGTTTGCTGAAGTTTTCGGCTGTTGTGCTTTATTGCTTGATTGTCATACATGCGCCCGTAGTTCAATGGATAGAACGCTTGGCTTCGGACCAAGTGGTTGGGAGTTCGAATCTCTCCGGGCGCACCAGAAAAGACATCTCATTTGAACTTGCATTTCACTTCGATAAACACTGATCCAAGTCGAGTTCAAGCGGATTAACGGATCACCCCTCACTTTCCTAAGAAACTAATACGTCCTGACTGGAGGCCAGTTGGGAATTGAAATTGTCATTACAATGAGAGCCCAGATACCACCCGATAGACAACTCCTAAGCAAGGCACAATCAAAGAACTACTTGGAGTCCTCTAACAACACTTTATCTCGTTTTTTACTCAGAAGGGGTCGAGGGTGTAAGCAGAATTGATACGGTCATTTGCCGCCAAAGTAAATATACCTACTTACACATATGTTTATAAAGTGGCTTAAAAAGAAAATATCAACATCAGCTAATATAGTAGAAACTGTAGACGTGCTAGCTAGAAGCTATATGGCAATGAGAATAAAAAACCCGCTTAGTGGTAACAGCGAGATTTACAAAAAGGTAGTCGATTTCAGATACGATGAGATCCCTATAAAGGAAACTAAGAAAATGTTGATCACCAGTCAATTATCAGACAATCTCCCATTTGAGGGATTTGCGTGGTCTGTCCTAAAGGCAGAACTTAATATTCATGAAACACCAAAAGATTTTCAAGAGATGGCATTAAATGAGATAAGGACAATTATCAATAAATACAAGGGTCTGTCATAAAGTCGAGTTCAAACGTATTTTACCAATCATCCTCACTTTCCTAGATATTAGATACATACAACCGACCACCAGTTGGGATTTGAACACAATACTTTCTAATACCTCTTAATCAACCACATTTCTAAGTGATCTAATATGCCTGAGAGAGAACAGCCGCCTTATGGCGGCGGCGAACCTGAGGGGCATGGGGAAGATAAGAAAGATCATTTACCCCAATACCCAACAATAGAAGAACAGGAACGAGATATTGATCCAGAAGTCCTGCCTGTTTTCGAACAACTAAATTGTTTAGCAAGGGAACTATTAGACTATCCCCAAGACGAAGTCCCTCCTGATAAGGAGAGTGAACTTAGCACACTTTGGGATCAGTTTGTTGATCTTCTTGCAGAACAAGGAAAACGTGTGCATCCACAGACACTTCTTGCTCTTGAGCTTCCGATGAGTGGTCTTCAGAAGCGTGATGAGGTTCTTTTTTTAAAACGATGGATGCTACACCTCTTACCAGACAATTCGGAAGCCCTAAGTATGTATGGATTCGAACTTGAGCGGCAACACAAAGATCGCCTTGCAGAGGAGCTTTATCAACAGTCAGTAGAGTCTCTAACGCGTGCAATAGAGTCTAGATCCGATACTCCATTACATCAGATTCTTTCTGATCCAGTAGAGCTTACCAAGCTCAGTGGCGGCGAACGTCCTGTAGCGTTGCTTGACTTAGGTGACAGATTTAGAGATCTGGCACGTTGCCAACTCGCCCAAGGCAAATACCAAGAAACCGTAGAATCATCAACGAGCGCAACCAAGCTCTTTGGGGCCGGTAACCTGCCTAAAGCCGGTGCTTGGGAATATCTGGGAGAGGCACAGGCACGTCTTGGCGATAAAGCTTCGGCAAGGCGGAATCTAGACCACGCTCTGAGAATACATAGAAGTAAGGATGCTTATGCCTTTACTCAGCTTGATAGATTGCTTTATGCAAAGGCATTAAGATCAGAAATCGATACAGAAGAAGGACGTGCTGATGAATTCTTTGAGAAAAAAGACAAACTCAGAGAGCTTCTCAACGAAGCCTATGAAAAACTTCCTGAACCGTGCCACGTGATTCTCGACACATACGCAGAACTTGGTCTATATGATGAAACCACCTTGCCCAGCTCAGAGCCGCTCAATCGACCACTGGACGATGATGAGGCACGTATGTTGCATGAGGATATTAGAAGTATCACAAGAGATTTCAGAAGCGGATACTGGGATCGCGTAACAAAGTCCGAGTCAGGACGGAAACACTTGGAATTATTACGAAATGCTCTGGGTTATGTTAAACATGGAATACAAAACGCGTCCAAGGCCAGCATAGCAGATTATTACTATACTGTCCTTGGTCACCTAGAAGCGCTCTTGGAAGAATGGGAAGACAAAAAAGCCTATATAGATGAGGTCGTTGGGAAGATATGCGACATAAACGCATCTAGCAAGAGATAGTAGTACACAAAACGTTCTATCAATAACACCCCTGCCGCAAACGAATGACATATGGTACAATCGCAGTCGTAGTGTTCAGCGATATGTTAGGTAAGCGAAAAAGTTCGTCAGTATCCTGAATCCAAGTTCTGACTTCGTCCGGACTGGAGCACCATTTTCTTTGTACACAACCACAAACATAGACTAGGTATAAAGTTGCAGGCCTGTCCCGTAGGATCCCGAGTTTGTCGAGGGAGACATACGGGATTCGAGTCCCTGCCTACCCTACCTCGTCGACAGACGGGCGGCAGGCAGGCTGCCGAGTGCACCAAAGGTGGGTGGATCGAACTTGATTCGATAGTCCAGAAACAGCGTAATAATAAGTACCAGAACTATTATATGACAAAAAAAGCTACGCATCATCTAAACAAACCGGAGCTCCATTGTCAGGCGCCTATGAAGCAAATGGGCTCGTTTTTGTATCCGGTCAAATACATGTCAATGAAAAAATGGAATTATGTGGAGAAACGATTGAAGAAAAATTTGAAATAGCATTATCAAACGTAAATAAGATTCTAGCTGAGACAGATCTTACATTAAACGACATTATTCGTGTACAACTATACATGACCAATTTAAATGAATTGCCTTCAATAAACACGATATACGGTAATCATTTCAAACATCCTTATCCTACCCGAACTGCGATCGAGGTAAGCGCTTTACCGCTTGGTGCTAATCTGGAAATTGACGTTATTGCTACTAGAAATTAGATCTACAATAATGACCAAACCACTAACTCCTTGTTCTTGGTGCTTTTTTAATACTTGGTTTGTTTAGCTGATATTTTTTTGGTAAAATAATAAGCTCTTTGAAATCATCAACCTTGGGCACTCCAACGTCCTGCAACCAAGGGGGGAGCCATGTCTTTTCGTAAAAACGGTTATCCTATCCTGTTTTCCGGAAGAGCAACGCGGAAGGAGGTCTTGAATGATCGTGGTACACGTCAAACTCAATTGGTTCGGCCATACTGCATTATCTACACAGAAGGAGGCTTCCGGCTTGTAGGACTAGCCATCGAACTTCTCAGCCCAGATGAGGCCAATATTATCGATGCTCAATTCTGGGGAACGGAAGGATTGATAGATCCTGTTGCGCTTTTTCGCGCTGTCAGGATTTTAGACGCCCTTGATAAAATTCTGCCCAACTCCCTCTGCAGCGCCTGGTTCGCATCCAAAGGACTCAACGGAACTCCAACACCTGGAGACGTTCCATCCCTTATTCAAAATTTAGGGAATGGGCGTTTCGATTCGATAATGGCTCTATTTCCCAGGGAGCTTCAGCGTGTGCTAGAAAAGTTGTGGCGGTATCATATCAGGGTAGAAACCACGTCATTACAAGAACTACTAGCTAAGCGTCAGATTGATCCCATTCCTGAGCTCGAAAGGATTGGTGTTCTAAAACCAGCCAGCTGAACTAAAAGAGCGGTTGCAATAATGCACCGCTCTCTTTTTGTGCTTGGTTTTTAAGTCGGTTAATAGTAACCTAGTACCTAATAGCTTATAAGCATCAACCAAAATGCGCCTCACCACCCCTAACCCCTCCTAGATTAGGAGGGGTTAGGGGTGGTGCCCCGCCGGCGAAGCGATTAATTATTCTGCAACTTATATTATTAAATGTCCGTAAATAAAAACCACCTGCCTTTTACGTTTAGGTAATATATAGGTGGGTCCGCCTGCGTTTGTATATTAGATTAATTAATAGCTAAATCTATTTACTAGCGTAAAGCGTGAGATGTAATGGAAATCCGATTGATGTTTTATAGCCCATCGCCTGTAGCTGTGGCTCCATGATATCACGAGTCATTTTTCCATCACGGATATGGTAACAAGCAATGGCCAGATTTTTTGTGATTTTCAACGCCTCCTGGGCACCGGCCATAAACTCCAGCTCAGCCCCTTCTATATCCATTTTGATAAAGTCAATCTTGGTCAGACCTAGCCTCTTCACCTTGTCGTCCAGTGTAGTACAAGCTATGTCTTTTACATGTTTGGGTTTATCGCCATCTTCTACTATCTTTGAATAAGTATAATGACAATCCATTTTCAGAGTTGTATTTTCTTTGTAGAGTCCCTTTTCAATAATTTCAACATTTTTTAGTCCGGCCTTTGCAACATAGTCCCTCATTACCTGACAGCTTAACGGGTCTGGCTCATAAGCAATAACCTTGCCACTGGGTCCGACTTTCCTAGCTGCTTTAATAACGAAATAGCCATAGTAGGCACCCACGTCAATAACAACATCGCCCTCTTTGATATTATACTTTCCCAAAAAACCCAGTGCAGTAAACCATGAACCAAATTTGTCCATCAATTTTTGTATGTAGAATCTCATGTTTTTATAAGCTCTTATTCTTTGTCACCAATAAAATAGCACAGTTTCCATCTAGTGTAAATAAACATACACTTGAAAATATCTGTATACTAAGATACAGTAATATAAGCTAAGCCCTCATAGCTCAACTGGTAGAGCAGTTGCCTCTTAAGCAAACGGTTGGAGGTTCGAGTCCTCCTGAGGGTACCAAAAAACGGCCGGGAGATAAGGATAAATGTATGTACTATCTTTATATCCTAAGAAGTCGACGAGATTTAAAACTGTACATTGGGATAACAAAAGACTTAATTAAAAGGTTGAGCGAACATAATTCTGGATTCGTATGTTCAACAAAACACAGAAGACTTCTCGCACTAGTATATTACGAAAAGTATCAAAGCCATAAAGAAGCTGCAAGGCGTGAGTGGTTATTGAAACACACGCCTGGTGCTGGAAAACAAAAATATAAACTGATAAAAGAATTTCTTAAATTAAAAGGTTGTGGTTATGGTACCGCTTGTCGCCAAAGGCGACCGCGGCCCCGGCCCGAAGGGCCAGGGGGAGCAGTGGCCTCTTAAGCCAACGGTCGGAGGTTCGAGTCCCTGCCTACCGGCAGGCAGGCCTCCACGGCGCACCACATCATCCACAACATTCTGGAATCATACAATGATCATCAATGATAGAGTATACGGTAGCATCAAAATAACACAACCCCTGATACTTGAATTAATACAAAGTCCAAGCTTACAAAGATTGAAAGGGATTGATTCGGCAGGTTATCCTGATCCATTTTTTACCTCTTCAAGTAGAACACGGTTTGAACATTCAGTCGGTGTTTTTTATCTATTAAGAAAATATAATGCATCGTTAGAAGAGCAAATTGCCGGACTAATACATGACGTTTCCCACACAGCCTTATCGCATATAACAGACTATGTATTTGATGAAGGATCAACGGCTCATCAAAACTACCAAGATGATATTTTTCAGAAATACGTTCGCAAGTCAGAGCTATCAACGCTTATAAGCAGACATGGGTATAATCTTGAAAAAATAATAGACGCAAACAACTTTCCACTTTTGGAAACAGAGTTGCCAGATTTATGTGCTGACCGTATTGATTACTCACTGCGTGAGGGTATGATTTTTAAAAAAATTACACTCGTGGAAACAAGGGTTTTTCTTAAACACTTGAAGTCTAATGATAATCACTGGTTTTTTGATAATACTCGGATTGCTCAACATTTTGCAGACATATACCGTGAGTGTAACAAGGACTTCTGGACAGGACTAAAGACAGCAATCATGTTTGTGTCTGTTGGTGAATACATAAAACACGCATTGAAAGAAAACTATATCAGTAAGTCAGATTTGTATACTACAGATCAACTGCTGCTAGATAAAGTAGCAGGACACCACAACGCAGATAAAAAACTTAGATTGTTATTTGACCGCATGAATAACCGAATACCTTATTTTAATGATCCTACCAACTATGAAACTTCCATTGAAATAAAATCGAGAATCATTGATCCATTATGTATGCAGAATGGAGACTTAAAGCGTCTGTCTGAAATCAACCCTGACTGGGGACAAGTTATCGCTACCGAATTAAAACCACAAAAGTATTTCATACGATTCGAAAAATAGGGTATCAGATTATTATTAAACATAACCTGGTTTCTAAATATTTCATACACAAAAACACCCTCTGTAGGGTGCTTTTTGGTTTTACTTTTTATTATTCCAGCGTCTCTGGTTCTTGCATATAAGTCAAAGCGGTTTCGCGACTAATGAAGCCTTCTTTATAGAGTCTTCTAATATTTTGGTCCATTGTATGCATGCCCAGGTCTGCGCTGGTCTGAATCACTGAACGTATCTGAGGAATTTTGTTTTCTCTAATTAAATTAGCAATAGCTGGAGTATTGATTAAGACTTCTCTGGATGAAACCCGACCATAGGTTAACGGCTCTATTTTATCATTTCCCAGAACGCCTTTCTTGGCGCGAATCCTAGGCAATAATTGCTGTGAAATAATACCTTTTAAGAACAATGACAGCTGAAGCCTAATTTGTGCTTGCTGGTTTGACGGAAAAACATCAATGATTCGATCAACTGTTTGTGCAGCATTATAGGTGTGTAATGTGGCTAGTACTAAGTGTCCCGTCTCAGCCAGTGTAATAGTTGTAGCAATTGTTTCAAGGTCACGCATCTCACCAACTAAAATAACATTAGGATCCTGACGAACCACATGCTTTAAGGCATCAGTGAAAGACAGCATATCACTTCCCAGCTGTCTCTGCCTGACGATACTCTTTTTTGGCAAATATACAAATTCTATCGGATCTTCCAGTGTAACAATGTTACAGCGGCGCTCAGCGTTAATTAAGTCAATCATTGCCGCTAAAGTTGTTGACTTACCGCAACCAGTCGGACCGGTAATAAGGATCAATCCCTGCTTCAGGCGTAGCAACTCATATACGACAGGTGGCATCTGTAATTGTTCCAACGATGGAGTAATACTCGAAATAACACGAGCCGCGACACTTACCTGGTCCTTTTCCCAATGAAGATTTACACGAAACCTAGACAAGCCTTTAATTTCATAGGAAATATCTAGCTCACGTTCTCTTTCAAATGTTTCTCTGCGACGTTCATCCAGTACTGAAAAAATCATTGTTTTAATATCTTCACCAGACAGTGCTTTACTATCCTGGACTTCAACCAACTCTCCATCTACACGTAAAATAGGTAGCATGTCAGCTACCAAATGAAGGTCTGATGCTTCTTTATTTACTGCAATTTTTAATAGCTCATCAAAAGTCATTTTTTTTGCACAATGAAATTGGGTATATCAACCACAATCTAGTGATCTCTGGAAATGGTTAAACATAGTATTAGTCAATTTTCTGTGTTTATTCTAATAGTATCTACTATTATTGTAGCATATCAGGTAATAGTTGTCAAGTGATAATAAGTACAATGAATTAACTTGACAGAACGACTCATTTATATTTTGACAAAAGTATAAATATCTGATACAATTGTAGATGAAAACTGAACACTTTTTACTATTATTAGCTAAGTTTAGCCAGTTAGCTAGTTTATCTTGGTTTATGTAGTGCATTTTGTGTTTATGTGGTCAAAAATAAAAATGACAAAAAGAAAATTCAAGAAAAAACCTGTAAAAGTAGTAAAAAAGCCCGCAAAGCCAAAAAAAAAGCGGAAAGTTTTGTTTACTAAAAAAAATATAATTATTAAGAAACGAAGATTGGTATTTTCTTTAGCCAGTATTCTTGTTTTGGTTATCATTGGTGGGGTTGGTTTAATGGCCTGGAAAATATTCTTTACTCATGCAGTTAGCGGAACTGCTTCGCTCACCAGTCAAGCTGACTGGGAAGCCGGTGACTATTATAACGGGACATTCGATACTGTTTCCTCCTCCGGTGATATGAGTATCTCCAGCGGTGCTGGCGGTGCATGGAGTTCTGATACTCCAGGTTTTATCACCGACGAACATGGCTACGGAATCCAATCATATCGTGGTGTTTCATATGGCGGTGACCTAGCGACTGACGGAACATATGTCTATATAATCACAGGTAACTATAGCTCAGAATTAATCAGATATAACCCTGAGCTTAATACATTTAAATTTCTCCAGAGTGCGCCAACTTCATTTTATTATGGTGGTTCAATTGAATATTACAATGGAGCTTTATATGCAATTAATGGCGGGCTGCAAAATGAGAATGGTGATGCTACAAAACATCTCTACAAATACGATATAGCAACCGACACTTGGTCAAAGCTTGCTGACGCACCTGACACATTTGGACTAGGATCGGATCTTGTCTCTGATGGCTCTGGAACTCTCTACGTTGCCCGTGGCATATCTACTGCAACATTCTGGAGATACGATATCTCCAGCGACACCTGGGATGAGACGATGGCTGGACTTCCAGATTACCAAATTTATACAACTAACGGACACGCCCTAGTATACATGGATGATGCTTTTGGCGCCGATCCAGAATACTGCACACTCGGTTGTATTTTTGCAACTCGTGGAAATCGTAATCTCCAGTTCTTCATGTACGACATTGGTGAAAGCCAATGGTACGACTCAACCAGCATACTATCATCATATGGACCACACTATGGTGGTGCGATGGCCTATGATTCGACAACCGGATATGTTTTTATGCAATGCGGAAACAATACAGATGACTTTCTTAAATACGACGTTGATACATTGACATGGGACAGCACTATTACAGACACTCCTGATGCACCTGCAACAATCTACGGTGGCGGGTCACTTATCAATTTTGGTACGTACCTATACTCACTTCGTGGAAACGGTCGACCAGAGTTTTGGCGTTATGATATAACAAACGGGCATTGGGATTCTATATCCACTCCGAGCAATATGGGTGGGAGCTACGAGGGAAACCTCATGGTGTATGTAACGGACGCGGAAGATGGGTGCGATGATACAGAGGGCTGTCTGTTTCTTTCAACAGGTAATAACACAACCACTTTCTTGCGGTACGACATCTATGCACACGCGTGGAACACGGTACCACTCGATCCTGTTCCAGGCGACCTGCGTGAAGGTTCATCAATCTGCTATGACGGTAACGGCACGATCTACGCCTCAAGAGCGAATAACTCGTTAAGTTTCTACAGCTATGATATTTCAGAAGATGATTGGGGTACTCTTACGAGCATGCCGGCGACCCACTCAACTGGAACTGCGGGTTCTCTTAACTCCCGGTATGGAGCAGGTATCACGTGTATGGGTACAACCGTGTACGCTCAGAAGGGTAATAACAACAACCATATGTTCAGTTATGATGGATCCTGGCATGAGGAGACTGAAGCTCCCTATACCATCTACGGTGGTGGAGCAATTACAAATGACGACACCTATACTTACTCGCTGATGGGTTATTACCGGGGAGAGTTTTGGAGATATGAACCAGGTGTCGAATGGAAAGAGATGGCCTCACTTCCTACTAATACATATTATTCTGCAAACCTCATATATGATGGAACGAACTATATCTACGCAATATCTGGAGACTACCAAGATTACTTCTGGCGGTATAGTATCTCCGAGGATGCATGGGAGCGTTCCATCGACTTCCCCGAAAGAACGATTGGATATGGGTCAAGCATGGCGTATGACACAGCTAATAACATTCTCTACGCTGGACGAGGCTGGAATACCACCACAATATTTAAGGCAGATATGTCTACCGATGTTTATCCTTCATCGGTTGATTGGATCTCAGACACAATCGACTTAAAATACAACACCACCTGGGAAACTTTATCAGCCAACCACCCGACACCAGGAAGTTCTAGCATATCGTTTGCTCTCAGAACCAGTACTGACCAAGTGTCGTGGTCTTCTTGGGAAACAGTTGTCAGTGAAGCAACAGGCGATAGCACTAACAGTCTTGATATATCTAGTATAACTACGCCAGAGCGTCGATATCTACAAATGAAAGTGACTCTTACCTCTGACGGTACAAATACTCCGACCATAGAAGATGTTGATGTTACTTACACAACTGACAGTGACGATCCTACCAACCCAACCGTTACTGGTTATTCAGATGACGGCTTAGGTACTAGTATAGCTGATGCCAGTTCTTCTCATCACACCAATCCTTATTTTGTTCTTTCGGGAGCAAGTGACACTAGCTCGGGAGTGGCCGGCTATTACGTTCTTTGGACGACTGATTCAGGCGCTGACCCTGCCACAAGTGAAGACTATTATCAAACGACAACCACTTACGAAGTCAACCAAGAATTGACCGGTGGCACCACTTATTATCTTCGGATAAAAACGAAAGATGATGCCGATAATGTTTCGGCTGCGTCTACTGCCTTTACCTATACCTATAATGGTATAACGCCAGCAGCCACTCAGGTATGGACGGCTCAAGCCGATTTTGAGGCAACTGGTACCACAGCAACAAATGTTAATACCGCCGCCGGGTCTGGGACAAACATGACACTCTCTTCTATCTCAGGCGGACTATGGATGGATCTACCAGCAAACTTTGGTGATACGGCCTATAACAAAACAGCTTACAATGACACAGCCATAGCTTTTGATGGTGATGATACAATCTTTGCCCTACGATCGGTAAATTCAAAGGATTTCTACAAATATACCATCTCGACAAAAACTTGGTCTACCTTGACTAGCATCACCAGCACAGCCAATCCATACGGAGGTACTACTATAGCCTTTGTGCCAAACGGGACACAGTGTGCCGATTCTGACGGATGTATCTTTGCACTATCTGGCAATAACGTTAAAGAGTTCTTGCGCTATGACGTCAATGCTGACACATGGACAGCATTGGATGACTTACCAAGTACACAGGTGGTGTACTATGGCGGTTCATTGGTCTGGGCGGGTGGTGACTATCTGTTTGCATATCCCGGCTATAACACGGATGAATTTTATCGCTATAGCATTTCTGGTGACACTTGGGTCGCACGTTCTTCGCCTGACCAAGTTTTCTACTATGGATCTTCTATGACATACGTTCCAAATGGCACTTATTGTTCCGATGCGTCCGGTTGTCTGTTTTCTATGCGCGGTTCTAACACAAACCAGTTCATTCGTTACGACATTCTTGGAAACGTTTGGACTAATCTCACCCCAGTACCAAACTATGTGGGGTATGGGGGATCAATTATCTACAACGATGGGTATCTATATGCAAAGGTAGGAAGCTACACAAGTGATTTCCTGCGCTATGATATCACAAATGATACTTGGGACTATCTAACTGATCTACCTGGAGCATATATCTACGGATCAAGCGCAGGAATGGTTTATGATACAAACACGGACATCATCTACACCTTCCGAGGCTACGGTGAATACTCATTTTACAGCTACGACGTAGCGAACGACAAGTGGTTAAGCACTGGCCTTCCACAGGACCACACTTCAAATGGTTTCTACTATGGTGGTGTTACTTATGATGGATCAGATACTCTATATATTGCAAGAGGAAACAACACGACCGATTTCTATAAATACACTATATCAACACAAACATACGAACGACTCATGCAAGTGCCAATTCCTATGTATATTAGTTCCGATATTGTCTATAAGAGCGGAAAAGTATACGCGGCCGGTTCATACAACAAAGACAATGAATCAAAGATGTATATATATGATGTGGCCACCAACACCTGGTCAAATAGCAACGCAACGCCAAGTAATCTTTGGTTGGGTTATGGAGCAAATTTAGTAGATGGTGAAGATGGATATATTTATACAGCACGCGGGCAAAATACAAGATATTTCTTACGGTATGAAATCGCCTCCGGTGACTGGGAACAAATAGGTACTAGCACAAATATCCCTGCTAATATTTATCAGGGTGGTTGTGCCGTAAAAGCTAGTACTGGTGGTATTGATTATATATATATGATCAGAGCTCAGAATACAGCTGATATATTCCGTTATCATCTTACTGGCGGCTCTGCAGGCACTTGGGATGAGATTGATGAACTCACCGATGCCCCAGATAACATCTATCAAACAGATGCTTGCGCATACGATGGAGACGATACAATATATGTTCCGCGTGGTAATACTGACAATACTGATTTCTATGTCTATACCTTATCCACCGACACGTGGGAAACTGGCGGTGATATACGTAGCACAAATGATGAAATTTGGTATCTTGGTGCTCTTGAAACCGGTACTAATGGTATCTTGTATGGTTTCCGAGGTTATAACACGTCAGCCATGACTCGCTATGTTCCTGCTTCTGGATCGACAGGTTTCGAATCAAATGGTACTTGGACTTCACAAATACTTGACCTCGGACCAATACATGATTTTGGCGGTTTGAAAGTAAATGACACCGAAGCATCTGACACTTCATTGAAGTACGAAACGCGCACCTGCTCTGATTCTGGCTGCTCTGATGATGAGGATGACGTTAACTGGTCATCTTGGACTGAAGTTTCTAATGAATTTAATTATGGAACAACTGATTATTACACTATTGATTCCACTCCAGCTCAGTACATGCAAATTAAAGTTACTTTTGCTTCTGATCAAATATACTCTCCAACAGTTAATGATATTACGCTTAGTTATTATTCTGATGGCACTGCTCCAACCAATCCAAGTGCTCTAACCTCTTTGGATGAAGCCGGAGGTGATGCCATCACAACCGGTAATTGGTATAACCATGAAACGCCTTACTTCTCCTGGACCGGCGCGACTGACAATATTGGCGGTATTGGAATAGAAGGGTACTATGTCTACTTTGGACCCACATCCGACGCTAACCCAGAAACTTTAGGCACACTGCAGTCAGCCTCAACTTATACTGCTTCGAGTTTAAGCACCGGCAGTACATATTATTTAAGAATAAAAACTCGGGATTATAATGGAAATATTTCCAGCACAACCTGGGCTCCGTTTGTTTATAGCTTTGATAATGTTGAACCATCGCGCCCAACCAACTTAGCTTCCAGCCCCGCCGTACCAACGGCTGAGAATGTTTTTAACTTTTTCTGGACAGCTGGTTCTGACTCTGGCGGCTCACCCAGTTTTGAGTATTGTTATAAGCGTTATTTCAGCGAAGCTATCCAAGACGCTAGCGATACCTGCATTCCTAGCTCACAAACCTCTCTGCTTGATATAGAAGCTTTAGCTGAAGGTGTTAACTACCTAAGAATCAGAACCCGTGACCAGGCTGGCAATTATTCTAATGATGGAGATTATGAATCAGTTGCTTATCGCTGGGCTCAAACTCCTCCCTCGCTTCCACTTAACGTCGAACATGGAGATGTCGAGGGTGACGACTATTCCCATACTTTTGCCTGGAGTGAGCCGATTGAACATGCTTTTGATATCGGCTCATACTGTTATCAGATAAATGCAATACCGACAGCCACCTACTGTAATCTCAGTACTTATGGCCGCTGGACAACCTCAGTTGAAACAAGCGGAAGATTTCTGGCAGCTTTCCGAACGCCTAATACTCAGCCCGGTACGAACACTTTCTATATTATAGCCAAAGATGAAGCAGGTTTAGCTGACTGGGATGTCGATTCTTTTGACTGTGGCGCCGGTATAGGCTGTATTGAATTTGAATCAAACACCATTTCGCCTAATACTCCACAAAGCTTTTCCCTGGCTGATGCATCAAACCGTGATGCGAAGTCCTATCGTTTGACGCTGGGCTGGAAAGAGCCAGCTGAAAATGCAGGGTCTGTTTTATACAAATACAACATCTACCGTTCCAGTGATGGAACCACCTATGACCTCAGAGAAAGCTTACTTCATGTAGATGGTCAAAGTGAGTATGCCTATACAGACGTTGGCCTTTCAAATACTGTTGAATATTATTACAAAGTTACAGCTGTCGATTTAGCTGGAGCTGAATCTGACTATACAACTACACTCTCCGCAGTTCCTGAGGGTAAATACACTGAGCCACCTGACCTGGTAGGCAGTCCATCAATCCAAGCTCGAATTCGTTCCTGTTTAATTGAATGGCTAACTGAACCATCAACTCACCCGGCCAGCTCATTTGTCCAATATGGTCTGACAACAGACTATGGTGGTGAGCAAGGTAACTCTGATTTGATGTCATCTCATAGTGTCACGATTATTGACCTAGAGCCGGCCACTACATATCACTTCAGATTAAAATGGGTTGATCAGGATGGTAATATTGGCTATTCACCGGATTATACCTTTGCCACCAACGAAGCCCCATCAGCACCAATTAATCTGTCTGTTGACCCGGCTTATAACACTCAAAATCGCTTTACCTTTGATTGGGAACCGCCAACTGATGAGGGAGTCACTATTGACGGTTACTTCTATAGCGTCAATAATATCCCCAATGAGGACAATGTGAGCTATGTAACCGATTCTGACTTAGGACCAATTGCCGCAGCTACACAGCAGGGCACTAACACTTTATACGTAATAGCCGTAGATGACGGTGGTAATTATAGTTATTCCAACTATGCCTCAATTGAGTTTGAAGTAGAGACTGCTCCACCCGGGGAACCTCAGAACGTAACAATTATCGACTCATCCGATCGTAACGCTAAGCGCTACAACATTACCCTAACCTGGGATGCGCCAATTACCTCATCTGACTTGAATATTGACGACGAAGATGCTCTATATTACACCATCTACCGATCGGAAGATGAAGGTGATACCTACTCGTTCATTGCTCGGATAACCTCAACAGGGTATCTAGATACTGCCTTGGACAATGAAATAGAATATTATTACAAAGTGGTAGCCTCAGATAAGGCTGGTGCTGTTTCTGACTCGACTGATCCGGTCTCTGAAATTCCGGAAGGTCGCTATACCGAACCGCCAGCAATAACTGAACTACCCTCAGCAACGCCTGACTCTTTTTCCGCTCTTATTAAATGGAGAACGGAACGTGAAGCGTCGTCCTTTGTAACTTTTGGACTAACCCGCGACGAATGGACAGAAGAACAGGGAACAGCTGCTCTAGTAGAAGCCCACTCTACCAAAGTGACCGGTCTTCAACCAAAAACAACGTACTATTATCAGGTAAAGAGTATCGATATTGACGAAAATATAGCCTACTCTGAAGTGTATTCATTTGTAACTCTTGAAGCACCGCGAGTTTCAGAAGTAGCAATTTCGGATATACGTCTTTTTGACGCTACCATTACCTGGAAGACCAACAAGGAAACCACCACCTCTATTGAGTACGGAACAACAACACAATACGGTACCACTTATACAGACGTTGGGGGGTCATACACCTTCACTCACACGGTAAAGCTAGATAAACTGACCGACGGTACCACTTATCATCTCAAAATGGCCGGCGCCGATTCAAACGGTAACTCCGTACAGTCAGATAACTATTCTTTTACCACCTTAACCTTTCCACGTGTCTCAGATGTTAAATTTCAGAATAAGTCAGAGGGTGAAACAGAAGTAACTTGGACAACTAATGTTCCTACCACTTCAACTGTCGAATATTACAGTGCTGATATACCATCCAAGACACAGGGTAATACTGCGCTCGTAAATGACCATTCAATTCTCTTGTTTGGCCTTGATGACGCTACAACCTACTCAACCAAGATTCGTGGCATAGATCAGTTTGGTTATGAAGCAGTATCAGATGAATTAACTTTCACCACCCTAGAAGACACCACCCCACCAATTGTATCAAATGTAAAATCAGAGTCGAATACCGTTGGATCAGGTGATGCTTCTAAAATTCAAATTATTGTTTCCTGGCAAACCAATGAACCGACTACGTCTAAAGCTGAATATGGGGAAGGTCTATCAAACGATGCCTATTCCGGTGAAACTGAAGAAAACGCCGAACTTGTTTTCGAACATCTGATTGTTATATCCGGTTTATCACAGGCTCGTACTTATCATTTTAGAGTAGTGTCTACTGATAAAGCGGGCAATCAAACCAAATCTGACTCATACTCTGTCTTAACTTCCAGAAAAAGGGAGTCATTCCTACAAATGGTAGTGGCTGACCTTGAAAGTACCTTCTCTTGGTTGGGCAATCTAGGTAATATAGTTCCACAATAAATAATACGGACTGGCTAAGGTGTCAAAAAGACGCTATAATGTAATATATTAGTAAAATATAAAAAAATCAGATGGAAGAAGAGCAAAAAGCAGAAAGCATAGAAAAACCAGAAGAAAAAAAGGTTTTGGTTGATGATACGAAAAAAGATAATACGTTCAACTCAAACAAAGAAGAAAAAGAACCATCAGATGAATCCAAGACCATTGATGAGCTGGTAGCAAAGGATCAACAGATAATCAGCACTGATTCCCGCTTTAAAAAACCAATTATCAAAATTGAAGGTGTAAATAAAAGCTTCAAGGTTGGTAATGAGTGGGTAAAGATTCTAAAAGACATTAACCTTGAGATCTACCCAAGAGAGTTTGTTGTCATTTTGGGACCCTCTGGCTGCGGGAAATCAACTTTACTGAATACCATTATCGGGCTAGAGAAACCTTCGACCGGCAAGGTAACCGTACGCGGTCATGATATTACCAACTATACCCTTGACCAGCTATCTCAATTCCGACTAAAAAAATATGGAGTAGTTTATCAAAAACCTGACTGGATAAAATCTCTTAGTGTCATTGAGAATGTGGCCCTCCCGCTGGCTATAACCGACATTCCAAAAAAATACCGCCACAATCGCGCTATAGACCTACTAAGAAAACTAAAGATTGATCATCGAGCCTATTATGCTCCTTCAGAACTGTCAGGTGGTCAACAGCAAAGAGCCACAATTGCTCGAGCCTTGATAAACAATCCCTGGATTATAGTCTCAGATGAGCCGACCGGAAACCTTGATAGTGAGTCTGCTGCTGTTGTTATGGATATTTTCAGAGGGCTCAATGAAGATTCAAAACGTACAATTATAATGGTTACACATAATATTGACTATGTTCATTATGCCACAAGAACGGTCTATATGAGAGACGGGGAAATTTTGAACAAAAAGATTAATATATAGAATATGAAACTCGGCTATATTATATCTCTAGCTTCAAAGAATCTGCGTAATCGTAAACTTAGAAGTTTTTTGACTATCGGTGGAATGGTTATTGGTATTGGTGCTATTGTCTTTTTGGTGTCGCTAGGTTTTGGTCTACAACGCCTCATTAAAGACAGGGTCACAAACATCGAAGCATTAACAATACTAGAGGTTACTACCGGCGAATCGTTGTTACTTAAAATTGACAAAAAAGCTACTGACGAATTTAAGTCTATATCAAACGTCATTGACGTCAGTCCATCTTTGAGCCTTTCGGGTCAGGCTATATATCAAAGCTCAGGAACGGATATTGCCGTATTTGGAATCAACCCAGCATATGCTGCCATAGAAGGAACCAGAATGGTTAATGCAGGTCGTGCACTAAATGATGACGCCACAGATGAAGCTCTTTTAACTTCCACCGCACTAGAACTTCTTGGAATAAACAATAAGCAAGACATACTGGGTGAGACCATACGTATTAAAGTCTTCGTCCCGGACCCGGAATCAGAAACAGGCGGACAGATATCCGAAGATGTCAGCGTAGAGGTTGTCGGTGTTATCGATGACGATGAACTTAGTATTGCTTACGTGCCATTAAGCATGATCGAGCCCTTCGGTGTTATAGAGTACGATATGGCCAAGGTAAAAGTTACGGAACGATCTAAACTTGATGATGTCCGTGTACGAATTGAAACTGAGGGCTATCGCGTCGATTCATTGGCAGATACTGTTGGACAAATCGACCAAATCTTTTTCGTCTTTCAAGCAATCATGGCGGCCTTTGGATTAATCGCTATGTTTGTTGCTTCACTTGGCGCCTTTAACACCCTGACAGTCTCACTCCTAGAAAGAACCCGTGAAGTTGGCATCATGAAAGCACTGGGCTCAACCCGAAAAGACATCTACAGACTGTTTTTAGCCGAATCTTGGGTCATTTCAATTACAGGCGGTGTCTTAGGAATCTTAGTCGGTTGGGGTGGAGGATTTTTATCAAATATTGGATTAAACTATCTAGCTAATCGATTTGGTGGTGAGCCTGTGGACATCTTCTATACACCTTGGTTATTCGTCATCTTTATGATAACCATTTCATTGGCTATCGGTTTTATTACCGGCGCTTATCCTGCAAACCGCGCTTCCAAGCTCAACCCATTGGATGCTTTGAGATACGAATAATTTTCGATACAAAAAACAGCCTGTTCTAAACGCTGTTTTTTTTGGTGACCCCACGGGGAGTCGAACCCCGATTGCCAGGATGAAAACCTGGTGTCCTAGCCATTAGACGACAGGGCCTAATAAAATATCTCTAGTAATAATAGCCTCAATATATAATTTTGTCAATAATTTGGCTTGGGCTCAAAACTAAGCTAAACTAAGTTCATGAAAATCCTCGGCATTGAAACATCTTGTGACGATACCTCAGTAAGTATTGTCGATATAAGCTCTAAGCGCGTTAAGGTTCTTTTTGAGGCTGTGTCTTCACAAGAAAATATACATAAGAAATATGGTGGTATTGTACCTGAGGTGGCGGCTCGAAAACATATCGAAAACCTCGGACCTATCATTGAAACTGCCCTCAAAAAACATTCGGCAAAATCAATCGATCGAATCGCAGTTACAGCCGGTCCCGGACTGATAACGTCACTTCTAATAGGCGTAGAGACAGCCAAAACGCTTGCCTATGCCTGGAATAAGCCCATTGTGGGAGTTCATCACATAGAAGGTCACATGCTCTCTATATTAGTGAATAACCGCCAAATCGACTGGCCAGCCTTAGCCTTAGTTGTGTCCGGGGGACACACTGAATTAGTCTTGGTCAAGAGACCAGGGACATATAAAATAATAGGTGAAACGCAAGATGATGCGGCAGGCGAAGCTTTCGACAAGGTAGCTAAACTCTTGGGCTTAGGTTACCCGGGTGGCCCGATGATTGAACAACGAGCCAAGAAGAGGAAAGTCGATTCTTTTGAGCTTCCTCGTCCTATGATTAATTCAAACAACTTTGATTTCAGTTTTTCCGGTTTAAAAACTGCTGTGCTCTATCTCCATCGTGATAGAAAAATACCTAAGAGCAAGATCAATGATCTTTGCGCTTCATTCCAACAAGCTGCGATAGATGTGCTGGTGGCAAAAACTGTCAAAGCGACAAAAAAATATAATACTAAATCAATCCTACTAGTAGGTGGAGTGTCTGCTAATCAACAGCTAAGGAAAGCCCTGGGTCAACAAGCCAAAAAAGACTTAGGCTGTCCGCTCTATTCACCAGCCATTAAACATTCTACTGACAATGCTACAATGATTGCCATAGCCGGGTTTTTTAATAAACCTACTCATTGGTCAAAGATAAAAGCTGATCCGAATTT
>JAHIZJ010000119.1 GCA_018814765.1 Patescibacteria group bacterium | reverse complement strand
TAACACTAAACATAGCTAAAGCTGGGTCTTTGACGAGTCTTTTGCAATAAAAACAGCTGTATCGCTCCAGCTATGAAAAATATATATTCTAATTAAATATAAACGTAAAAAAAGGCCGCCAAGCTAATAAGCTCAGCGGCAATGTAGTTGTGAGCGCCCTTTAGGCGCAGTGAGGGTCGCCGGGGAAGCAGCCGCCGTTCTCGTAATAATCAGCCATCGCGCACATGCGACAGCTGTGGGGCACTCCGTAGTGTTCACAGATCGCGCAATGGTCCAAACCACCACCTTCCATCTCTTGGGCGATGGTCGTTATCGGCGTGATGAGAGCGAGTATCGCTAACATCAGCAGGGACACCACCAACGTACGCTTCACTTTCCAACCTCCTCCTCTCCGAGGGCATTCAGCTAATAACTGGCGATTTCCAGGTTAGCATACCCCCTTGCCTACTAGTCAACTGCAGATCTATCATTCATCTGCCGTATGATCAACGACAGACGTCTGTTCCGTCCAGGCTAGCGCATCCTCTGGTCTTCCGATAAACGCTCTCACGAAGTTAGACATGTCCCAACACCTAGAATCGATGTTGAATGGACTGAAGCCCACCCAGAAGGTGTATCGAATACCAAGGTCATTCACAGTGTCATCGATCGCTACGTCATAGAAAGTTCCACCAAAACCCCTGTTGAGATAGATTACAGGGCCTCCCAGAGTCAAGTCATTGCCAAACGTTACGATCAATTTGTCTGAACAAACGATAGTGGTATCAGCTCCGGCACTGTCAACAAGCTGATAGCAAACCGTCTGTTCATTAGGCCAATGGAATTCACTGGTCCTCTTTCCGTGAGGCATGAAGTATCCAAGAAACCAGATGGTGCCTTCAGTCTGTTGATAGTATCTCAATGTTTCGTACACCTGGTTGCCGTTGTTGGCCCAAACGGAGAAAATCTCCTCTTCCGTCTTTTTGCCTCCATCCATTGTCGGCACGTGGTCCGGTATATCTTTGATTGCTCTGATTCTGGCTTTCATATCACAGTGGTGCAAATCAGCGCCTTCTATTGACACATGGGTTTCCTCTTTCCCAGCAAAAGAAGTAGTCGGCAAGAAAACCAACGCAACCCAGAGGGCCACGACCAAAAAACTGGATGATTTCATCGTAAATCCTCCTCCTGTTCGTGGCTCCTGTTATTTCAAGGTACCATCTGTAAGTGAAAAGCGACTTCTACTTCCTTTATACTATATGTTATTATTCTTGTCAAGCCCATAATATTTATCCTACTATAAAGAAAAAGAGGCAATCGTTAATCAATTACCCCTAAAAGTGTTACAATGTCGCTGTAGTAGGATCTACATCCCCAGGACAGCGCATAGAATCAAAAGAACTGTAAAAGTTACCATCCCAATAACCGTCCTTCTCCTCCTGGCAGCCATCACCGACTTACCCGGTCTACCTATCTTCTGGCACTGGTGACACACACCATCGCGAAAGTGAATGAGGTACCACACTTCTCCACAATGAATGCAGGTCGCCTTTTCTTCTTCTCCGATGGCTATCATAGCTTGATAGACCATTTCGCCAAAAGCGCTCATCTGCTCACCACCCTTCGAGACCCGGATTTGGGTTTACTCAGAAGATCCACCCTTTCTCCATCCGGTCCCCATGCGCAGTTGCACACTGGATCGTATAACCACGCTGTCGATTCACCGGTATTCGTGAAAACGCTTGTTTGCATTCCTCCAGCGAATCTAGGTCTCTCTCTTCTCCAGGACTTCGGCTATCCCTTTCTCCGCGTATCCAGAGGGTGTAAGCTATGCGCCAAAATTTCTTTTTTTCTGGCATCATCCCTCCTCCTGTCATTGGTTTTTTGACAAAGAACCAATCTATTCATAGCACGAGCAAATATGAATGTCAATACAATAATATTTTGAATCTTATGATAAATAATTATTAAAAATTATATGCCACTTAATATTAAAAACTATACTAGTATTATATCAAACAACAATAAATAAACAATCAAATGCGCCCTCCCCACCAATACTGTCATGCCGAACCTGCCTTGCCGGCAGGCAGGCTTGATTCGGCATCTCCAATTGTCACCATCTCTCTGGAGACCCCGGATCGTGGTTCGGGGTGACAGTTGGGGGACAGCTTTAGTAAAGCCAGGCTGGATTCATTTTTATTTATGTCCACATGGGTCATTAGTAGTTGGCTCTAGGCAAAGAAAAACCCCCGATGTGCACGTCGGGGGTCGCCCTAATCATACGGTAGCGCAATTTAGCGCTTACCGTTTGTCAGCGAGAAGTCGAGCGACATTCCTCGCTACCCACCGGACAAACTCCCCCAAACAAGACGGTAGGACAGCCTTTGTGCGTCAAGGGCCCAGCTCAGTCGTGTCGAATGCCTTATGTACTCCTTAAAAGGACCGCTGAGAAGCCCTCGGGTAGTCTGACAAACGACAAGGCATATTAACACACCCACAGATACATGTCAACCCCGTTAATCACGATATTCTATTAAAAAAAACATCCCCGCAAATTCAAACTTAGAGATATTATTATGTATTTCCTTTTCTATACAAAACGTAAGCGAGATTCCGGAATCTCGCCTACGCTGTTATTGTTTCGTTTATTCTTTACTTCAGTGTTACTGTGGCACCGGCTTCTTCTAGCTTTTTCTTCATTTCTTCTGCCTCTTCTTTAGGTACGTCTTCTTTGACAGCGACAGGTGCTTCTTCTACCATCTTCTTAGCGTCCTGCAAGCCTTGTTCAGTAATTTCTTTGACTGCTTTGATCATGGCAATTTTGTTTGAGCCAGCGCTGGTCAGCTCTACAGTATAAGCGCTTTTTTCTTCAGCCTCTGCTCCACCCTCTCCACCGGCTACAGCTCCACCTGCCATCATCATGGGGGCAGCAGCTGATACACCAAATTTATCCTCGAGAATTTTCACCAGCTCTGCTAATTCTACCACGGTCATCTTCTCTATTTCCTCGATCAGAGATTTAAACTTTTCGGGTACTACTACATCTTTTTCATCTTTACCTGATTCGACTTTATCAGTTTTTTCTTCTGTCTTTTTTTCTTCGTCTGTCATAGCTTTGAATTTAAATTTAATAATTTATAATGTAAAATTGTTATACTTACTATTTTAATTTGCTTTATTTTCAGAAATTGCTTTTAAGGCATATACTAGTCCTTTGAGATTGCCAGCCAAAACATTCACAAATCCAGTAATCGGCGCCTTAATAGTATAAACAGTTTTGGCAATAAGCTCATCACGAGATGGCAGAGCTGCTAATTCTGCAACACTAACTTGATCAAGCACTTTACCATCTAGATAACCTGAACTAAGCTCAACCTGAGGATGCGTCTTAGAAAAGTCTTTTAGTATCTTTGCAGCCGTTACCTCGTC
>JAHIZJ010000118.1 GCA_018814765.1 Patescibacteria group bacterium | reverse complement strand
TAGATAATCTTTTTAAAATTTATCAAAATAAAAAAGGTCACGAAAATATTAATCTAACTAACAAATTAATGCCTTCTTTAGCGTCATTTTCTATGATACCAAAAGAGGAATTTCGGTGTCATAGTTAAATGATTTGACACGAGGCTCTTCTGCTCTCCTTTTCCACATCGGGCTCCGCTTTCGACTAGCGAAGGAGTTACCATAACTCTCAGGAGTAGCCTTTTATATACAAATATAGACAAAAGGCTACTCCCAAGCTTTGTTATCAAAGAACACAATTACTGACCATGCATAGTATCTAGTAATATGAATTTTGTTAAGGATAAAAAAACCCGCCCATAAGGAGGATTTTGTATTGACATCCTTAATGTGATAAGAAAGGCGTGAGCCCAACTGTTTAACCAGTTGAACATCGACCGTTAATAGAGACAGCCATCACACCGGATGACTTTTTTAGAACGTTCAAGTTCTAGCCTCTGGATTATACTCCCTAGAAAGGAGGTGATCCATCGACAGCTTCCGCTACCGATGCCTTGTTACGACTTAGCCCCTATCATCGATCCTACCTTAGCCCCCCCACCTTCGAAACTTAGCTCCCTGCCATCTTTTATAACAGACTGTGTGTGATGCGTTTTTTAAGCATCGAAAATCCTTTTTTGTGGAGTTTTAACATATCTTCTCTTCGTCGCGCATCCTTTGAAGATAAATATGCTTCGTAATAGACCAACTTTACAGGCTGTCTATATCTGGTTGATTTGGACTTACCCAGATAATGTTCTGTAAATCTTCGTCTAAGATTTTTCGTATAACCTGTATAAAACAGATTATCTCCACATTTCAGGATATAGACATAATACATAGCCTATTCCTTTAAGTTTCAAGGGTGGGGGGTCTTCGGGTATTACCGACTCTCTTGGCTTGACGGGCGGTGTGTACAAAGCCCGAGAACGTATTCACCGCGCCATTGCTGATGCACGGTTACTAGCGATTCCGACTTCATGAAGGCGAGTTGCAGCCTTCAATCCGAACTGAGAAAAGTTTTAGAGGATTAGCTCCATCTCGCGATTTCGCAAAACCCGTTGTACTTCCCATTGTAGCATGTGTGTAGCCCAGGGCGTCAGAGGACCATGCTGACTTGACGTCATCCCTTCCTTCCTCCCACCTTATCGGGGGCAGTCTGACATGAACAATTTAACATGTCACAGGGGTTGCGCTCGTTAGAGGACTTAACCCAACATCTCACGACACGAGCTGACGACAGCCATGCAGCACCTGTCACCGGGTTCCTTGCGGCACTCCTCCCTTTCGGGTGGATTCCCGGGATGTCAAGCCCTGGTAAGGTTCCTCGCTTATCATCGAATTAAACCACATGCTCCACCGCTTGTGCGGGCTCCCGTCAATTCCTTTGAGTTTTAGCCTTGCGGCCGTACTCCCCAGGCGGGACACTTAACGCGTTAGCTTGGTTCAACGATACTGAGAGGGTCGATTCTCCCAATACCTAGTGTCCATCGTTTACGGCGTGGACTACTGGGGTATCTAATCCCATTCGCTACCCACGCTTTCGTTCTTATAGCGTCAGGGGTGTTCTAGCAAACTGCCTTCGCCATTGGTGTTCCTGCCGATATTAACGCATTTTACTGCTACACCGGCAGTTCCGTTTGCCTCTCCCACCCTCAAGTTCGTCAGTTTTTTTGACAGCTTCGGGGTTGAGCCCAGAAATTTAATCAAAAACTTAGCGAACAGCCTATGAACTCTTTACGCCCAATAAATCCGGATAACGCTCGGGGCACTCGTATTACCGCTGCTGCTGGCACGAGTTTAGCAGCCCCTTATTCCTCTAGTACCATCAAAGTTTTTCCTAAAGAAAAGCAGTTTACACCCCGAAGGGCTTATTCCTGCACGCGGCGTCGCTCCCTCAAACTTTCGTCCATTGGGGAAGATTCTTGACTGCAGCCTCCCGTAGGAGTCTGGGCAGTGTCTCAGTCCCAGTGAGGCGGGTCGTGCTCTCACACCCGCTATCCGTCATAGCTTTGGTAGGCCATTACCCTACCAACAAGCTGATGGACCATAGGCCCCTCCCGAAGCAATAAATCTTTACACAGTACCAATTAGGTACTGAGCACATCCGGTATTAGTCCCGCTTTCGTGGGATTATTCCGAACTTCGGGGTAGGTTACCAATGTGTTACGCACCCGTTTGCCACTCGTACCCGAAGGTACGCGTTCGACTTGCATGCCTAAGACACGCCGCCAGCGTTCATCCTGAGCCAGGATCAAACTCTCATTGAAGAATGAAAGCTTTATCATGATTAATAAGTAACCAGGATCTCCGCCTAAGGCGGATCCGCCTCTGGCGGAAAACTCTCATTGAAGTTTTCTGAGTATCATCTCTTAAGACGATACATCAGAATCCCGAACCATGTAAGGTTCGGGACCCCGCACTCATAGTAGTGCGGGGCTATGAATTGATAGAAATGTGTTTTTTGAAACCTTTCTTATCACATTA
The DNA here is from genome assembly GCA_018814765.1 of Patescibacteria group bacterium. Lineage (GTDB taxonomy): Bacteria > Patescibacteriota > Patescibacteriia > JAHIZJ01 > JAHIZJ01 > JAHIZJ01. The sequence continues at coordinate 13,333 of JAHIZJ010000118.1, read as the reverse complement.
TGAATGTCAAAGTGCTTTTTTCTCCTGCAAAAATTGTGTGAAGAAAAAACAGTGACACCCAATAAATATTTGATATCCCTGTCTTTTCTCCTTTAAATGAATGAACTTTTTGGCTAAACTTAGGTCAAATGTTGTCTCCTAAATTAATGTTTAGACTTTTCTGTTTTAAACACAGGTTTTCCACCTGCCCCTCAAATATATATCAATTTAAGTTAGTTGTCAAGAAAATTATTCTGTCCCCAGACTGTATCGCCTAAAGAAGAATATACCCTGGGCAGTAACCGCTAAAATGACTATGCCTAGGCAGATAACAATCATATTAATGTTGATAATGGAGGTCAAGGCTCCTATGACTAAAACGGGAATTAACCCCATGATGTTAGAAAAAGTATAGAGCCCGCCAAAAACCCGGCCACGGTCTTCAGCTGGTGTTCTTTCGTGAATGGTCGTTTGAACTGAAACTAGGATAAATGGATCTGCAAAGCCCGAAATCCAGGCCAATATAATTACTAGTATAGGAATAAAAGCTTCAACTGAAACATTAAATCCTAAGCCCTGAACCAATGAGTAGATATGTGTCCAAAGCGCTAGTGCCAATAGAGCAAAGCCGTCCAGAAACATTCCGGTAGTAATTAATTTGCCCTTGTTCACCCGATGTTTGAGCTTATTGGCTAGCAACACTCCACATAATGTACCAATGCCCGTGGGCAAAATGACATAGAGACTCAAACCTTCAACGTCCAAGTGTAGAAAATTTTGTGAAAAACTAGGAGCCAGCGAAATAAAGGCTCGTTCAATGCTAAAGACGACCGCTGCTTGAAAAATGACAAAACGGATTATCTTATGGCCCCAGATATAACGTATGCCACCGGCCATTCTTTTAGTTAATTCTCGCCAGTCAAATATTCTTGGAAGTTCTACCGAAAGGTTTTTTAGGTGATCTACCAGAGGCGGTAACCAGCTGGTCAATAAAGTGGATGCGGCATAGAGAGCCATGATCAACAGAAATAAACTGTGAGCTCCCCAGTGAGCTAGGAGTGGTCCGGCGATTGTGTAGCCGGCAAGAAACATCCCATAGCTGGTAAATTGATAAAAACTGTTGGCTGTAAATAAATCCTCCTTTTTAACCAATGTTGGAATCGAGGATACTTCGGCTGGACTAAAAAACTGAGCAATTACTGAAAGCAAAAAAGCAATGCCCAATAATACATAGGCCTGGTTATAAAAAACTATGGCAATGATTACCAGAAAAAAGCGCAGAAGATTTGATAAGACCAGGATCGTTTTACGATTTCGGATGTCGGCAATCACCCCGGCCGCAGCTGACAACAGGATTGGCGGAATACTGATTAAAACCACCAGCAGGCTTACCATAAAGCTGGATTGTGTCAGCTGAAATACCAAAATTACCAAGCTGAAATTCATCATATTTTCAGCCAATTTGGTGCAGGCTTGTGCTCCCCAGAGCTTTAGAAAATTTGGATATCTGATGATACCGATGTATTTCTGTAAGTTCATATGGCTAGCGATGTTTTGTGCGTTGATGTTTTTTTCGCCATTCAGAAATTAATTGATGGTTGCCTGACAAGAGTATCGGCGGAACCCTCTTCCTTCTAAAAATTTCGGGTCGAGTATATTGAGGGTACTCAAGTGTCTGTAAACTTTTTGAAAATGATTCATCTTTGACTGAGCCATCATGGCCTAGTACACCAGGGACAAAGCGTGCAAGCGTATCGACTACGACCATGGCCGGTAGTTCGCCACCGGTTAAGACGTAGTCTCCAATGGATATTTGTTCATCAACCAGTGATCGCACTCTTTCATCAAACCCTTCATATCTGCCACAAATTAGAGTTATTATTTTATATTTTGATAATCTTTTCACCGTTTTTTGTGTCAGAGTATTTCCCTGAGGAGTAAGTAGAATAACGCGGTGACTTGCAGCTTTTTTTGATTTTACAGCTCCAATCTTTTTCAGAGTATTATAAATTGGTTCCACTTTCATGACCATACCAGGACCACCTCCATACGGGCGATCATCAGTTGCTCGGTGCTTATCCTTGGCGCCATCTCTTAGGTCGTGAATTTTAATAGTAACGAGCTTTTTATTTTGAGCACGTTTGATAATACTGTCATCAAAATATGATTGAAATATTTTTGGAAATATTGTCAGAATGTCAAAACGCACAGAAGAAATTTAAAATGTAGAATTAAAAATTAAAAAATGATTTTATATTGATTAAACATACGATTTAAATCAAAAACCGCTGTGTTGATTGTATCATACCTAGCGGTTTTTGTCCTCTCAAGAAACTTTTATAGCTTGAGATCGTCCATGCCTGTATCGGCGTCTGGTTTCGGACCTGCTGATGGTCTTGGATCACCTTTACGGAATCCTTCTGGCTCAAAAATCTTTAGATTGACTCGGGCGTGATGCTTGGCTCCGACTACTCTTAGAAGAGTGCGAAGTGCTTTTGCGGTTTGCCCTTGACGACCGATGACTTGACCGAGGTCTTGTGGATTGACCTTGAGTGTGATTAAAACACCCATTTCGTCAACCGTTCTCTCGGAAGAGACATCCTCTGGTCGATCAACCAAAGTTTTTACCACGTACTCAATAAACTCTTGATCTTGTTCTTGCTGCGCCATTTCATGTCTACAGTTAATTGTAACGTTCTCATAGCCGGTTAAGCTGCTCGACATAGACTCTCAAACAAGAGAGGATACAGCTGTGGCTACGTATTTGTATTATATGATATCCTGTTTCATTGTCAAGCGCTATCTGCCGTCAAATTCAGCCCTACTTTCATTGTTTCGTCCGCCAACCCTTGTCTATTTCTTCTCTAGTCATTCCAAGATTTAGGCAAAGCATCAGGTCTTTTCTAAGCTTTGTCATTTCAGGTGATGTTGGTTGCGTGTAATTATAATCGAAAACCGAGTAATTTGTGTCAATGCCAGCGGCATTTACGCTTTTTGCAACACTACTAAGTGCCTCATCAGTCCACTCTTGTTCATCAAGGCCTGCTTCTTGACAAGCTATTTTTTTTTGTGCGAACTTGGCTTTGAAACTGTCTATCAATCCTTGATCTGATTGCCCTATTTCTCTAGGTTCAGTAATGGTGCCCCTTTTTTTAATTCTGTTTCTAACGTCCTAATTTTCTGTCCTAGAGTAATTAGTTCCCGGAACAAAGCTTGACGCCCTGTTTTGTTTTCTTCCGCTGGATCATTGCTTTCTAATTTTTCTCTACTCATAGTTAAACATTAGTTTATTAGAACTATAAATATTATTCTACTGTTTCCGGTTTTGGATTGCTTTATTCTTTTTTTTCTGTTTTGGTTTTTCTTAAGGTTTTGGCTCTTCCTTATTTTCGGGCTTTTTTTATTCTTTGGTTTCTGCGGGTTTGTCTTTAGTTTCCTTTACTTTGGGTTCTTCTTTTGGTGCCTCTTCATCAACCTTCTTTTTCTTGGGTTTCCAGCTGGTGACCTTTTTATCTTCGATAATCTTTTGATCAACAAAGAGATTATGAACAGTAGGAGATAGTTGTGCTCCCTTGGACAGCCAATGTTTAATACGATCAGTTTTTAGATCTACTTCCGGTTTGTCTGGGTGAGGATTATATCTGCCCAGCAGTTCAAGGTAGTCGCCAAAAACATCTTTGGTTTTTTCTGATACTATTATACGGAAAAACTTCTGATGTTTCTTGCCGACTGGTGATAGACGGATTACTAACATAGATTTAATTCAGAATTCAGAATTAAGAATGAAAAATTATTAATTCTAAATTATTAATTGTTAATTATATCGAGCACTTGATGGATAGGGTGATAATAGCTGAAACTGAAGGAAAGGTCAATACTAACACTTAAATTTTACAAAACTTCAATTTTCAGTTATCAATCAAGCCTCAGTTGCGCAATTATCAATTAACTATAACCATTCTGAAAAATGAGACTTGACAATTGATAATTTATAGTCATCTATTCCCTTGTTTGTTGATGACCTCTTCAGCCTCTTCCATTTTAACGGAGAGGAGTTTTGATACATTGTCTGCCTGCATGGTTACGCCATAAAGAATGCTAGCTTTGTGCATCGTGGCGCGGTTATGCGTGATTGTGATGAACTGGGTTTTGTGGGACAGCTTATCCAGAATGCTGGCAAATTTTATTGAGTTGGCTTCATCCAGGGCTGCATCCACCTCGTCAAGTACTACGAAAGGTGAGGGATTGTTGGAAATAATGGCGCAGACCAGAGCTATCGAAGTTAGGGCCTTCTCTCCCCCAGATAGAACATTTATATTGCTTAAGCGCTTACCCGGTGGTGTGGCCTGTATTTCAATGCCGGTAACTACCTTGCCAACTACTTTTTGTTTGGGTTTTTCTGAGGTCTCTTTTTCCTCATCATCGTCTTCATCTTCCTCTAGATCATCCTCATCATCTGCCAGAATATCGCTCTTGTGTAGGATAAGCTTTGACGAGCCACCCTTGAATAACATTTTAAAATAGTTGTTGAATTCCTTGTTGATTCTATTAAATGATTGGTTAAACTGTTTTATTATCGTCTCATCCAGCTCGGCGATGGCTTTCTCCAAAGAGTTAAGAGCCTGAATCAAGTCATCAGACTGAGCCCTGAGAAAATTATATCTTTCGTCGGTTTGGTTAAACTCTTCTGTAATTCCTTCATCAATCCCGCCAATCAAATCCAATTGCCGTTTGATTTGGTGAATTTTATCAAGTAAGACCGAGCTGGAATTCTCGCCGACTAAGTTATTAAAATTGTTTTTTATTTCGGAATAGACAACTTCAGGGAGCTCATCTTTCATTTCTCTGTCCAGGTCATCATGTCTGGTTTCCAGTCGGGCTTGCTGGACGCGCTGTTCGTTTAATTTTTGAGTAATAGAGTTCAAGCTGTTCTGATGGTCACGGAACTTCTTTTGTAATCCGAAAAGATGATCTTTTTTTTGTTGTTCTTCTTGGTTAAATTGGGTGATTTTCTCTCGGGAAGTTTTGAGCTGTTTATCCAGGTCTGCAATCTTTTTGTTTAGCTCACGATGATCTTGTTCAAATTTGCCCTGGGCATTGTCTGGTTCTTTAGAGTCTCTGTCCATTCGAGCGATTTCATTTTGGAGTCTATCAACCTCATCTTTGACTTCAGACCGCTTATCCATTAGGACGGTTCTTTTTTCCTGCAAAGTGCGCAGTTTGACAACCTGGTCATTTATTTCATTGACCAGACTATCTTTGTTTTTCAGAAAGTCGGAGAACTCATTTTGAAGTTTTAAAACCTGTTCGGTTGTAGTTGATGGAGCTGAACGCCCGACTTCTTTTACATAGGAAGCCAAGCTTTGGCTGATTTCACGAGCTGATCGTTTTAATCGATTTATATCATCTGATGTTTCGGCTTTATTAAGTTTTATTATAAAGGCATCATATCGGTTGGAAATTTCCTCAAGGTGTTCTTTAATCTCAGGAAGCTGTAAAGAAGGGCGACTTTCCAGGCGCTCTCTTGCCAAAAAAAGTGATTTTTCTATTTCTTCAAATTGTTTGATAACTTTTGATTGTGCCTGTTTCTTTTTATCCAGGGACTGCTGTGTAATATCAATAACACTCTCTAATGGCTTTAGGTCTTCTGAGATCTCGTTGACCAGTCTTTGCAAGGCCTCGGCTCGCTTGGTCAGCCAAACACGATTAGCTTGACCGGCCTGAGTGGTTTCTATCTCCCAGCGACCTTTGAGCACCGCTTGTTCTTGCAGAAGACCGTTTTTTTCATCCAAAATACGATTATAGTCGCGTTGCAATTGTCTAAACATTTCTTCTCGTGATGTCTCAAGCTCCAGTTGTTCCAATTTCTGTTGGATGATTTTAAGGCTGTTGCTTGATTCTTGGTGCTGTTTATCGGTGGTTGTCTGCTCCTGCTTTAATTGATTGAGCTGGTCTGAAAGATCTTTCCAGAGATTTGAAAAATATTCTTTTTGGATGACTCTCAAGTCTTGCTCGATAGTTTCTCTTTTCTCAAGGCGTTTGACTTGTCGAGTTAATGACCTTAGGCGGGGTTCGATTTCCTGGAGCAATAGCTCAGCTTGTTGCAGATTTTCTTTAGTGCGAATCATCTTTTGTTCGGCTTGCTCTCGCTTTATTTGAAATTGGCGTACGCCGGCAGCTTCATCAAAAAACTCTTTTCGTTCTTGGGGTGTAGACGTTAAAATAGAGTCAATCATGCCCTGACCAATGACTGAATAGCTACGTTGACCGAAATTAGACTTGGCTAGCAGGAGGACAATGTCTTGTAAACGAACTTTTTGTTTATTCAGAAGATATTCACCTTCACCATTTCTATAATAGCGACGTGTAATAACCACCTCAGGATAATCAATCGGCATGTTGCCATCTTCGTTGTTTATAAAAAGAGACACCTCAGCCATACCCAGCCGAGCTTTTTTGTCAGATCCTGAAAAAATGACATCTTCAGACTTTTTGCCACGCAGCAATTTCAAGCTTTGTTCACCCATAACCCAGCGAATTGCATCCGCGATATTTGATTTACCCGAACCGTTCGGCCCTACCACAGCGGCAATCTCTCGATTGAATTCCATCGAGGTTTTTTGGGCAAATGACTTAAAGCCTTGTATTTCTAGCTTCTGGAGATACATAAAAAAATAAGACTATTTTCTTGAGTAGTTTTTAGTGTTCACAATAGATATTATACAAGTTATTTCACAAGATAACAAGCATTTTTAGATTTCAATAATCTATAAACCCGTCATTCTGTACCAAAAAAGCCGTCTCGGGCTCGAAACGGCTTTTTTGGCTTAACCCACGTTCTTATTGCAACGTGGGTGGTAGAGGCATTTGAGCTCCCCCCATGTAACACTTTCGACCGCTTGGACAACCTGAACAGCTGCCAGTGACAGAAGGACGGCTAGGACGAAAATTGCGAGTGCTTTTTTCATACCATGTCTCCTTGAAGTTAATTATTTTAATATACAACTCTCTCAAGTAGAGCCCCGTCAAGCAGATTACGTAGAACGTAAAAAGCTTGACGGGGACCGGTTTTGAAAGAACTGTTTTCCTCCTATTGATCAATCAGGATCAACTTTCCGCTGTAAACCCGGCGGTCAAGTTGTAGATGAGAGAAATAAACTCCTGCAGGAAGTGAGCGACTATTGTGATCACGACCATCCCACTCAATGTGCCAGTTCCCGCCCTCAAGATAGCGGGGCGGCATCAGCTGTGTGACTCTTCTGCCCTGGATATCATAGATGGAAAGCTCCACCCGGGTAATCCGAGGCAGATCGAAAGATATGCTGACCTGTTTCATGAATGGGTTGGGATAGCTGCGCAGAGTGAAGGGATGCTGGCGTTCATCTTCAACCCCGACACCGCCCCCCATACCGCTGGCCTTGACTCCCCAGCCGAATGAACCGGCATAGAGAAGATACGGTTTCATTTCCGGATGGTTGATGGCCGTATTGACCAGCGCTTGCCAATGGGTCCGCATAGTGGTTGTAGCCATTGGGTTGAGTCGACGACTGAAGTACTCTTTGGCCCACTCCGTATGTAGGATGTCATAGCCGCCTCGCATATGAGCGCAGGCATAGACGATAGTGGAGTGATTGTCAGGGTCGGCCGTCATCCAGGACTTTATGAGCGATGGGTAATAGATCGGATTGTTCCGATCCTGATCACCTACGCCGCAGGAAGGAAATTCAGCAATAATGCGCTGTGGCCAGGGTACTAGACCCATGTGGAAAATGGGATCGTAGATCTTTTGACACAGGAAGGCGGGCCAGATAGAGCGGTTACTCGGATCACCAATGCCAATGAATTCAGTTAACCCAAGACCGATGTAGTAAAGGAAGTCATTCAGTCGCGTTGTGTAGTCGTAGGGATCGTCGTAGGCAGCGTCATATTTGATGACGCTGGGGATGTTGTTTGCCGTGTACCATGTTTGGATGAGTTCAAGCGTTCGATTGGGTTCGGTTCGGCCAAACCAATCTCCACTCATGATCAAGGCCAAGGGCGGAGAGATGTTCTGGCCGTTGAGATGATCCAGACCACCTTGAACACTGTGTTCGACCTCTTCGGGGAGGTAAGCTACGATTCGGCTCCAAGGCAGATCCGGTATGGAGTCATTGTCGCAGTCGACGATCATTACATCACTGGCACAACCACCCGACCAGTAACAGTTACCACTCGTGTCCTCTGGATAGAAATGACCCACGACTACCTTTTGAGGTTCTGAGCCCTCGTTGCCCTCACCGACGATGTAGAAATCGGGAAAGCGCGTATAGTGATGATCGATAGCGTTTTGCCAAACTGCGGTTGCAGCTGCACGAGCTTCGTTTGGATCATTAGTGGAGCCCAGAAGATAGCTGATCGTGTAGCCGTAATTCAGACTCCACCAGTCACCCCACGGCTGAATCAGATCCAAGAAGTCCTGTCTGGATGAGTAGAAGACAATATCCGGTACTTCATCGATCCGGAATTGAAATGAGTCCTTAAACTGGTCGGAATATTCAGAGGGTTCGGGTGTAGGCCAGAACTGGGCATCTTGGTTGAGTAACCGTAGTCCGTTCAAGTTGGCCGGAGGATTGGTAGAAATCGGGAAGGGACGCGAAGTATCATCGCGAGTGTAAGGATTGTTGTCTACTTCGACTACCTCATAATATTCACCCATATCCTGAACCACGATCTCATAGAAGTGGGGCAGGTCTGGACTGCCTTCGGCTAGTACTATGTCGAGTAGGACATTACGATTCTTTCCGGAGTAAACCTGGAAGTTGATGGAACCGTATTCGGCTCCAGTGTTCCACCAGATGTGAGTCCCGTCGACATCCCGGAATGCACCAGCGCCATCGAAAGAGGCAGCGAGGTTTGGATTATTGACGGTGGAGTTGTATTCTACGATGTAGCAGTCCCGGTTTGGTCCGTGGCCATCTGTGCCGGATGGATTGGTATTTCCATCAAGTGCACGCCCATTGGCACTTTTTGCTCCAGCACTGATAACCACCTGACAGGCGCCATACCTGTACGGCTTTATTGTATAGGTGAGCAGATCATCATAGGCCCATTGTGCATCAACAACCAGACAGCCGCCTTCACCTTCGCGGTAGCAACCGAATACCAGTGCTTCAGGATTGGTGTCGAGCATGGGGCCGTCAAACAGAACATAGCCGGTGATCTCGTCATCTTCCAGATCCGAACCCTCTATGGGCTCGATTTCTAAGACGACCGGAGAAACGACTCCGTCACCCTCGACTTGAATGTCGTGGCCGCTAGCCGCCATTGCCATGTTACGATAATCTTTACCGGAGTTGCCGTTGGCTCTTTTCCAGAAGGACTCGGCTTCAGCAGCTCCATCCTCAGGTGTATTTCCGTCATAGCCCATTATGCAGAGCGCATCACCCCAGAAGAGGCGCCAGTAATTGCTATTGCATGAGAGATTATAAACACCGGAAGGATTGGAAATGAAGTTATCAAATATAAACTGGGGCCTGGCGGTGATTTGATAACCATGGACTGATGAGCCGCTGCAGATCTGCGCGTCAGTTCCACTGGTGTCCCAGCCGGCAGCCTGGTAGGCGGCCATTGCGGCACTACGGGCATCTTTGCCAGCTTCTGTTTTACCGTAAACTTCAACCCCCATTCCGTACCAGCCGTGGGTGTTATAGAAGAGCCAAGCGTAGCCGTGGGTGATGCTATTGACAAATCCATTGTTTTCGTCCGTGTCTGTGAGCAGTACCGTTGGGCTTGTACCAGGGTTGTTCCGTTCTCGATTGTATTTCACGTTGTAGCCTTGATCCAGCATGGTGAAACAGAACTGCGCTCCCTTGAAACCAAGAGCAAATTCATAAGGCTGGTAACAAATCGCCAGGCTACCCTGAGCAGTTGGATAGTAGGAGTCAGCAGCCGGTGAAAACATGAGAAGACCCAGACAGAGCAGGGCTCCTGTATGTATCAGTTTTCGCATGGCTTAGTCCTCCAGGTCAGGAAGCCGCGGGTAGTTGGCTACTGCCTTGGCTTCGGCTGGTGTGATGAATTCCCAGTCTTCGGAATTGGGTCCGTTGTCGTAAGCGCGCTGGAGTTCTTGCCAAGTGGCCTCGATATTGCCTTCGGCGACCAATAGGGGCGATTCATCATCATAGATGACAATCATACAGCCTCTTTCGAGAATCCCTTTCCAGAAACGATACTCGTCGAGTAGTCTCTGTACATCAGTCACCATGTTGGCTTGATTGTCGTTCAGGTAGATCTCCTCGAAACCAGCATGATTGACTTCACGGCACTGGATGGTTCCGTGGGCATCAACATAGACACTATCAACCAGGTCGGGCCGGCTACGAAAAGTAGTCAGATAGTCATTGACAATCTGTTGTCTAGGTGAATTGGTAGCACGGAGAACTTGTTCACGTGCTCTGGCCACCAGATCAAGCTCGTGCATAGTGGTGGCCGTTTGAGGGTCGGGTGAGACGGGTTGAGTCGGCGGCGGAGTTGGGTTAATCCGGTAGACTTCGACATTGTTGATCTTGACGGTGCTTGATGTCATGGCCAAGTTGTGGGGCGGGTAGCAAACCATGCCGCGGTCGACGAGTATACCATTGTTGATCCGATCGGTTGGGGGTTCTCCGGTGGTTTCAGCGCTCACTCCGTTAACCGTGCCCATGAGTGCGAGTGCGGTGACACAGAGAAGCCAGGGGAACATCTTCTTGAACATCATGGCGGAGCCTCCTTCTTCTGTTTCACGCCGCTAAGTAGCAGCGAAATTCAGTAACCAATAAATTGTCAACGATCTATGAGAGCACTAATTAAGCACTCTGACTCGATCGTTCAGTTGAACGAACGAGAATTGAACGCTTAAAATGAGTATACAAAACCGCCCTTAATGAGGCGGTAGCAGTTTTTAGTAACGAAGGGCTTCCTCCGCCGTGCTGGTTCGCTATCTAGCTCCCTACAACAGCTGAATATGGCTATTTAAGGAAAAAATGCGACTAATTTAGGCTATAGTTTATCGCCTCACGGTAAAATTTTAATCAGTTGTGACTGTTTGTTTTAGTCTAATAACTTAATAAATTATACCATTTCTGTCAAGAAAAAAGTTATTAACAGGCAATATATTAGCTAATAAAAGCAAAAAATAGCCCATAAGGTTATGACTTATGGGCTTGAAAGATCATGATGCCTGAGACAGGAATTCTTCAACACGCTGACGGTAGGAAAGAACGGCATCTCTCTGTTCAGTGCTTGTCTTTCCTTCCCTTATATAGAGATCCAGCAGGGCACCCAGACCAAAGAGTGAATGCAGATTGATGACCTCTGGTGTAAGCCCATCAGCACCGCCCTGCTCACGATCAACTATAACCAGGCAGTCAGTAACTTGAAGCCTGTTTGCACGTAGAGCTTTAGTAGCCTCTATCTTTGTGTGGGCGCCAGTGATGACATCGTCAATCAGCAGAACGATTTCGCCAGCGTCGAATACACCGGTGACTTTATTGGTGATTCTCCGGGAGCCACCGTCTTTGATTTTCTCCAGGAAGAGGACGTGGTCGTCACCCATCTTCCCTGCTTCAACGAAGGCATAGGCAATTGGCTCAGCTGCCTTGGGTATTCCTGTCACACGAGTAAAACGTAAGCCTCGTTCTTGAGATAACCCCCAGAGCTGATGGCCGATTTCGGTGAGCAGGTTTGCCTGGATATCGCGTAGATTGACATAGATAGGTGAGAGAGGGGCTTCCTGATGCTGTTCGTGCATCTTCAGCCGAAACTCTCCGAACTTGACATGTCCTTGATCAAGAAGTGCCAAGGCTAGTTCATCACGTGTCATGCACCGACTCCTTCTGGTTGGATGCGGAATCTGTTGATTTCTTCATTGAGTGTCTGGGCTTTCTCGCCTGCTGCTTCAGCGTAGTCTTCACCACTCGAAGCGAAGATGATGCCTCGGGATGAATTGATAATCATTCCCGTGCCTTGGCTGTTCTGGCCGGCTTTGACTGCCAGCTGGACAGGGTTCTGAGCGCCTGCTTCTTCAGCTTGCTTACCGATACCGGGATTGAGCAGATACATGTCGTCGCCCACTACAGCTCGAATTTGCTGAAGCTCATCCGGACAGGTGGCACCAATGACCAGCCCAACGTTACCAAGATTATTCCATTTGGTGGAAATGTGTTTACCCATCACCAGCCAGTAAGGCTCGGTGTTTGGAGAAGCACCTGATCGATAGCCCCGACAGACTGGTAGGTCTTGCAGTTCATCTGCACCTGGATTGGATGTACGGCAGACGAAGATTGCTCCACGATTAGGATCCTCGAAGAAAACACCCATCGACTGCTTACCGGTGTTAGGGAAGAGAGTAACGGCATCATAGTTCAGGATGTCGCTACCAAAGCGGTGGTAAGCTTTAGCAGTGTTGGCGACATCACCCCACTTGGCGTCCACAATGACGACATGGTTGGGATAATGCTGACGAATGAAGGCGATTGTGTCGATAATTGCCTGGGTCAGGAGAGATTCAAGATAAAAGGCGAACTGAAGCTTGAATGCCGAGCAGTACGGGGCGCAGGCTCTGACCATACTTTCGTTGAATTGACGAACTGCCACGTGTTCTGGTCGGTCGCGCAGATGAAGCGGTAGAGATCGTACATCGGTATCGAGCCCAACACAGAGTAAGCTATTATTTAGCTCCCATGCTTGCTCAAGTTTTTCACGAAACGTCATCGTGTATCCTCCTTCTGATTTATACATTTGACAAAGAACTGACTATAACTTCAGCCACACCTTATCACATGAGATTTGTGTGGTCAAATTATAAGTTGCCAAGATTTCGTAAGCTCGATCAAAATATTCTTCGACTAAGTCCCACTTAGCGGGACGCATGGAGAAGTAATAGATGGGGAATCTCTCCATTCCTATCTCGATGACTATTCGCATCACTCAGAATCACTCGATATCCGGTCGAGAAATAGTTTAAATACGCAGGCGAGGTTGGCCAACCTCGCTTACGGATGTATTTTTGGGTTTAGTCCAGTAGTTGCAATATTCTTCAACCAGGTGGAGAAGTAATAGAAGAGGCATCTCTCCATTCTCTCGCTTTACTCGTTCAGTCGAGAAATATATAACACAGCCGAGACTCTGGAATATCGGCAATGGTCTTTCTATACTAAAAAAGCGGGCTTGATCACCCGCCTCTGATGATATTATTCTAAATAGTCTTCCAGAGGAAGAGACCGATGATGGTGACACCAACGGCGACTTTGACTATGGTACCACCTACAAAGCCGACCAAATGAAAGTTTTCAGTTTCTATTTTGTAGATAGCGTCACGACCTGAAACCAGCTCACC
>JAHIZJ010000117.1 GCA_018814765.1 Patescibacteria group bacterium | reverse complement strand
TTAACGGTGGGACCTCAATATGAATATCTATTCTGTCAAGCAAGGGCCCTGAAATCTTGGAACGGTATTTTTGTATCTGATACGGTGTGCATTTGCATTCTTTTTCCGGGTGAGTAAAAAAACCGCAGGGACAACCATGCAGTACAGAATACAAACTTTTTACCCCCATTAGTGTATACACTTGAATTATCTATTAACCTAAATGATTTTAACCCATCCTACCCCAAAAATCCACAAACTCTTGGAGAAAGAATAAGAAAGGCAAGAATGGATAAGGGATTATATGCAAAAGAACTGGCTAAGATGCTTGGAGTTACTGATGATACGATTATAAATTGGGAGAAGGACAGGAATAAGCCACAAGGAAAGAATTTGGAGAAGGCAAAGAATTTCTTGGTTCATAAAATATAGAATTTTTTCAGCGAGTAAATTAATTATTTAGAAGGAGCTATTTTAATAAAAAGGGTAATTAAATCGCCAAATTGTTCCAATTCCTCATCCGGTTCTAAAACGGTTATTTTTACTCTAACCTCTTTTACATATTTTCCTTCTAAAGGTATGTCAAATCTATATAAATCAACTTCCGAAAAATAGGTCATGGCATTTTTAGAGTATGCCGCACTAACCCATCCAGTTGCCCCATCTTTAAATAGAAACTTGTCTTTCCAGAAAAACTCGACATCGAGTTTTCCTTTAAATTTATATTTTGATGTTATGCCTTCTCCGCCAACAAAAAATCCGATATAATAGCCGCCGAAATACTTTGGCTTTAAATGATACGTCTTAGTAAAACCCTTCTCATAAAACAAAAATTTGTCTTCTAGTATTGGTTGAAATAAATCCTTGGGAGGTGCTATCCAATGAGCAAGATGTCGTATGCCAATAGGTATTGGAAAAAACCCAAATATAAACCTATAAACAAAGACCCCGATAACAATTAAAACTAAGACACTTATAGTTATCATAGGCTTTTTTATTAAACTGAAAATTAAAAAACCGAGAATAATTAAACTACCTATAATTATTATAATCATATCGTATTTCCTATCCACATTTTTATTGGATGGTAAAACTCTTGCTATGGCGCATCTGGATTAGTCGGAGATCCATCATCACATTCATCATATTTATCATTTTCTCTTTCTTCTTTTAACCTGTCGTATTCATCGCGCAAGCGGTCACACCAACGCTGACAGTTATTGCTCGAAAGATCCCATTCACCAGCATCCCTGACGTTTTCTACTGCTTCCCTCATTAGGTCATCATCATAATGAGTAGTATCGTATACATAATCATCGAATGGACTGTCGTTATCTGGACGCACTTGGTTATCATTGAAAAAACCCACATTATCTCCAGAGCCATCTTCATAGAAGCCTTGTTCATGAGAAAGTTCTGTATTGAAATGGTTGTCTATAGGATTTCTCTTCGCCCAACTAGGAACTTTTGACCAACCAGGTATTGAGCGTTTCCCAAAAACAAACAACCCATAAGGGTCAACCCATTTTGTTGGACTGTTTTTACAATACGCATAAAGATTCGGTCCATTAACCATTCCCAACGGGTCTTGGCTTAGCCATCTACCTATAGTGGGATTATAGTATCTTGCTCCAAAATATAGCAAACCGGAATTAGCAGATTTTTCTTTTGTGCTAAAGCCGTAGGGATTGGGAACACTTCCCGTTGATGACAGCGTATTACCGTAAGAATCATAAGAAGAACTTCCAACTACAGCAGAACTTGAATCTGTTAGATTAGTCACACTCCCCATTCCGTTGTAGTGATGATAATATCTTTACATAGGAAATACAGAGAAGATAAACGCACAGATAGCAATTATAAGAATAATGATTCCTAGAATATAATTACAAATTTTGGCTTTTATTGAAATCAATGCAATAAAAATAGATATGATCCCTAATAGCATTGTTAGACGATAAATGCTATCAATATTTCCTACATATTGTGTGCTTAATTCGGAAGGCATATCACAATACTTAAGCAACTTTTGCAAAAGCCAATGCATGCTTCCATAAACAATTTTTAGATAGACAATTGATAATACTAAAACTAAATTAAAAAAAGGAATTATTCTTATCGTTTTGGACATATTTATCCACCTCCTCACTGGTTTATATAATGTCTCCTAATATGTTCTGATTGCCAATATATCACATCATGAAACTTTTTAGATTGAAGAAAAGCAGTAAAGAAAAACCCGTTTCTAGCGTGCATTAACTCGTGTGCAATAGTACATACTAAATCATCCATTGATCCATAATTAGGGTCAATAAGTACAGTTCCATTCCCCACATAAAAAGCATCATAACCGGGTGGTAAATTAACTGCAAAAAAGGCAGGGTCTAATCCATTTGTAAGTACAGGGTAGTTTTGATTAATCCAAGCATAAGCATCCAAAATATCTTGCATTGGGTCTTTATCCACATTCGTCGGAGTTTGGTCATCAGGACATTTTCCATTATCCTCGCTACCTGCTCCACTTCCTGTCTCCAATCCCCACGGATCAATTAAGTTCGTTGGATTATTTTTACAGTACGCATACATATTCGGACCATTCACCATCCCCAGGGGGTCTTGGCTTAACCAGCGTCCTATAGTCGGATTATAGTATCTGGCTCAGAAGTAAAAATAGTAGAGAGTAGAGAGAGCACAGAAACTTTTATATAGAATTTTTCAAAGAGCAGTAGGTGAATTGGTTATAAGGGAAATACAACTACTTACTTTGATTTTGTTTGATTTGGTTGAGTAACTGCTCAGCTTCTTCCCGCTCTTTAGCTTTAGGGTTCAAGTTTATTGACCTCTCCAAATTGATAACAGCCTTTTGATAATTGCCATTCTCATAACTCATCTTTCCCTCATAAAAATAATGTCTTGCTCTTGGTCTAGGATCAAGGTTCGCAGAAATGTGAGCGATGTAGAATCCTACTAATAGGAACACTATGCAACTAATAATTTGTTTCACTAATGTCTTTATATTGCTCTCTTTAGTTTTCCGAAAAGGTGTTATTATTACTTTGACAAATGTATATAAGGATAACAAAAGGAGAATACAAAATATTATATACAATATATAAGATAGAATTGTAATCCAAATATCTTCAATAGGACCAATTTCTGGAGTAGTCGTACTCAAAAAGAAGCCTAATAGCAAAAACACCAGACAACTAATAATTTGTTTCGTTAACGGCTTTCTGTCTTGATTTTTCCGAAAGTATGTTATTGTTACCTTGATAAATGTATATAAGAATAACAAAAAGAAAACAAGAGATATTGAATACAATACAAAAAATTTAACTATCATATCAACCTCCTTAAAAATTATTTCAATTTAAATATTTTTACTTATTTTGCATAGGATACATCAAATCACCCCATAGCCACGGATCTATAGCGAATTGTTGACCAGTATCGTTATTCGTTATAATTACATAATTGTGGAATGGATTGTTGGGGTTACCCCAATATCCATCTTGGTATTTCCAATGTTTTAAGTCCATATCCTTTAACATGATATTCACATAAGATTGCCAATCTCCACAGGTGCGTGAATTTGGTTTCCACCTAAAGATAGTATCCGAAAGTGGTCCCCACGGAGCATTAGTATTCCTTACTAAATCGGAGAGTGCATCTCGGATTCTCTGCCATTCATCCCAGGCTGTTGGATCCACAT
Source organism: Patescibacteria group bacterium (assembly GCA_018814765.1). Lineage (GTDB taxonomy): Bacteria > Patescibacteriota > Patescibacteriia > JAHIZJ01 > JAHIZJ01 > JAHIZJ01. The sequence goes on along the minus strand of JAHIZJ010000117.1, from coordinate 5,661 downwards.
TCGTTGGCGGTCCATCATCACAATTATCATACTTTCCTGTGCTTGCAGGTTCTGATGTTCCTGTCTCCAACCCCCACGGATCAATTAAGTTCGTTGGATTATTTTTACAGTACGCATACATATTCGGACCATTCACCATCCCCAGGGGGTCAGGGTTTAGCCATCTGCCTGTAGTCGGATTATAGTATCGCGCACCGAAGTAAATCAATCCACTCTGTGAAGAGAACTCTTTTGTTGAGAAACCGTAAGGATTCGGAATACTTCCCGTTGCTGATAGCGTATTGCCATAAGCATCATAAGAATAATCAGCAACAACACTTGAAGCGAAATCCGTTAATCCTGTTACACTCCCCATTCCGTTGTAGTGATAGTAGTAATCGTTCTCTCCTCTCTTGGCACTGACGATTCCGCCGATTCCTCCGCCAAAAGATAGACCTCTGGTGTATGTTGCTATGGTACTATCGCTGCCATCTTTTTCTATTATCGGCAGTCCGCCGTCATACAAATACTTTGTTGTGACGCCGTTTTCTGTAACCGCAATTCTCTTTCCCAGTCCATCGTATTGGTAACTCGTACTTAGTATATCGGACATAGTACTTAGTAGACGATTTTCAAAATCCCAAGTGTAATCCGTCGTATTTGTTTCGCTCGTTTCAGATACCAGATTGCCGTTGTTGTCATAGGTGTAATTGATGGCGGAAGCGTCTGTAGAGTATGCCAGCTGGTTTGCGCCGTTGTAGTAGTAGTTGGTGGTTGCGCTGTCTTTGACCATTTGCGTCCTGTTGCCGGCATCGTCATAGGTATATGAGTAGCTGTATTGTGTTGTATGAGATGAGTTTTTCTTCACTTCGCTGGTTAACTGATAAATGTCATCATAACCGTAATCTATATAGTCACTATTCTCAAGAGTTGCTTTTGTGAGCATGCCGGCATCGTTATAGTCGTAACCGTAGCTTGAGATTACCGCATTTGTTGAATCTTTGTTCACTAATGAACTGAGACGATTGAGTTCGTTGTATGTATATTCGGTTGCCGCATTATTGGGATAGATTATTTGCTCTAAAGCACTCACATCGTTATAAGAATAGTTTGTGAGCTGGCTGTCTGAATTGTGTATTTCTACGAGTTGGTTTAGAGAATTATAAGTGTAAGTTGTGGCTTCGTTATTTTGATTTGTCATTGTGGCTCGTCTGCCGACATCGTTATAGGTGTAGCTGATTGTATCGTTTGCCCATGGACCGTCTTCTTCAAGCAGGCGGTTTAATGAGTCATAGGTGTAGGTTGTTGCGCCCGTCGAGTCGGTTTTCTGAATAAGGTTGCCGACTGAATCGTAAACAAAACTTATTGCGCTTTCGTCGGGATATGTTATTTGGGTTAGCCGTCTTATTGCATCGTAAGTATAAGATGTTGTGTTGCCATTGGCATCCGTAGTTGCTATTCGTTTACCCACAGGGTCATATATAAAGCTTATCTCTTTTCCTAATGGGTTTGTTATTCCTGTTAGGCGGTTTACTTCATCATAAGTATATGAAGTGGTATTGCCATTTTGGTCTGTTACTGCTATGCGGTTGCCTATATCGTCATAGGTTAAATAGATTGTTTTGCCCAATGCATCGCTGATACTTTCAAGTTGTTTATATCCGTTGTAGGTGAGAGTTGTGGTTTTGTCGTTTGGGTCGGTATAACTTAATACTTTGCCATTATTGTCATAGGTGAACTGGGAATAAGTCGAGTCGGGTTCGGTTATTTGGATTACCCTGCCTAAATCGTCATAAGTAAATGCGGTTGTATTGCTATTGGCATCCGTTACTGTAAGGAGTTCGCCTACATTGTTATATGTGAAATTGGTCTCTTTACTTTGGGCATTGGTGATTTTTGTAACATTGCCGTAGTTATTATAGGTGTAGGTTGTTGTGTTTTCGTCGGCATCGGTTACAGAATTTATTTGTCCGTAAGAGTCGTAGATAAAGTTTGTTTCTTTGTTCAGAGGGTCTTTGATTTTGATTATGTTGCCATTAGCGTCATAATTAAAGACAGTGGTATTGTTTCGTGCATCGGTAACTGATGTGAGCATATTGTAATCGCCATAGGTGAAATAGGTGGTATTATCGAGAGCATTTGTGACGCTGAGCATATTGCCGTTACTATCGTAGGTGTAATTTGTTTCGTGCCCGTTATTGTCTGTTGTTCTGGTGCGGTTTTTGTCTGAATCATACTGATAAAATGTTGTGTAGCCGTATGGGTCACTGATACTGGAAATCAAATCGTCTGCAGTGTAACCGTATGTTGTAGCATTGCCTTTCTCATCAGTTACAGTAGTAAGACGCAGTGAAGTATTGTAATTAAAAGTCATTTGTTTACCCAACGGGTCTGTCTGACTGGTGCACTTATAAGATGGCGAGACATATGTATATCCCCAACTCCAAGTGTTGCCTTCAGGGTCGGTGCGGGAAGTCATATTGTGGTGAGAATCATAGGTATATGTGGTTTCGTTGCCTAAAGGGTCGGTTACTTTGACTAAATTATCGCCACTGTAGGTGTATGATGTTATCCTGCCGACAGGGTCGGTAATAGTATCTATATGGCTGCCATTATAGGTAAAAGTGAGCTGGCGACCTGATGGGTCGGTTACTTGAGTTAATTTTTTGTTGGTATATGTGAGAGTTGTAATATTGCCATTACGGTCTTCTATCTTGGTCAGTTTGTGGGTAATAGTTAATGGTAATGGCCAGCAACTGCACCACCAGCCACAAACAGGATTATCACCACCGCCACCAGCATCGCTATAGGTGATAACATTATTGAGTACATACTTAGGTTCGTCAATACCTGTATAGGCGAGCAAACTCTCTGTCGTAAAGATATATTTAGTGCCGTGTTTGAGGGTTAATATATAATTATTAGAATCCCGAGTTAAGGTGCCGTGAAATCCCGGTGGTAGTAAACCATATATCCAGTAGTCAATATTGAAGAGGAACTTACTGCCGTCTTCATCCATCCACGTTGTATAAATATAATACTGAGGTGAGCACTCACACATACAGGGACACCAACAATATGTTGTTACTGTTATATTGGTGTTATAGTTAAAAGTCCAGCCATAACCGAAGGGACCATTATGACTGCTTCTGTTGTTATATGTGCGTTCTACATATAAAGGAACATTTCCCCGAGCCGGGATAGATAAATCGCGTTCTAATCTTGTTTGTGCTCCATTAGTTACATTTACAGGGTCGCCCGTGCAGGGGTCTACTGGGTCTTGAGGAATGCCTTCACCTTGTTCATCTTGTGGCGGCGTTGGCGGTGGAGCATATGCTTTCACAGGGGTTGGAAAAGAGAGAGTTAAAAATGAAAAAACAGTAAAGAAAATAAGAAAACATCTGAACAGAGAATTTTTATAGAAAAATTTCATATATACCCCCTTTATTCTCCGACGTTACATCGGAGCAAGTTCTTTTTAAATCTATATAATCTCTCTTTTAAAATCCGTATAATCATTATTGTTTTTTCAGAAATAACCTTTCTATATCTTCTATATTCTGTTTGGCTTCTTTAGTAAGATTTTCACTGGGATTACTGGCTAATACATCTTTGAAAGTATCCACTGCGTCCTGATATTTCCCTTGAAAATACAATACTCTGCCTTCCTGCATTTTTGCATTATTTGCTATATCTGAATTCGGAAATTCTCTAAGCAGTTTGTCGTACCACGTCAGCGCCTCTTCATAGTTGTTAAGTTGAGCATAGCAGAGCCCTTTCAGATAGTAGTTGTGGTCTGTGGGGTAAGCAGTAGTAAAACTGGCAATGCCCATATCTGCTGCTTCTATTGCTTCCTCATATCTTCCCTGTAACTGAAGTGTCATTGCTACCTGGTAAAGTGTGTCCGGCAAATCCGAATGGTATGGAAATTCAGCGAGCAACTCATTGATAGCCACCTTTACATTTGGAATATTATCGAGCAGGATATTAGTTTTTATTTTGCATGAGTTTGTTCGTATTGCATTTCCGCTATCAGGCCATGTAGTTGCCGTATGCTGATAAAGTTCAGAGGCTTTCTGATAGAGTTCAAGGGCTTTGTCATGGTTTGCCTGTTTGCAATACTCATCTGCTATCTGACAGACAGCATTTGCCATAGATTCATCTTTAGGGTATCTGGCAAGCAGTTTATCAACAGCAGCTTGAGCGGCTTCTGTCTTGCCGAGGGCGATATTTGACACTGCCACGCCCATCTGCGACCAGAACGCCTGCTCGCTGCGGGGCCAGTTGTCTAAAACGTATTGATGAAGCTCGAGGGCTTTTTCATGTTTCTCTAACCAGTTACAGTGTCCTGCTATCTCGTGGACAGCTTGGGCTATGTGCTTGTTCCCGGAAAAGTCGGCAAGCAATTTATCAATGGCGGCTTGAGCGGCTTCTGTTTTATTGAGGGCAATATTTGCCATTGCCACACCCATTTGCGACCAGAACGCCTGCTGGCTACCAGGCCAGTTGTCTAAAACGTATTGATGAAGCTGATTAGACTTTTCATATTTTTTCGACCAGCGATAGTGTCCTGCTATCTCGTGGACAGCTTGTGCTATGTGTTTGTTCCCGGAAAAGCCGGTAAGCAGTTTATCAACAGCAGCTTGAGCGTCTTCCATCTTGCCGAGGGCAATATTTGACACTGCCACACCCATCTGCGACCATATTGCCTGCTCGCTGCGGGGCCAGTTGTCTAAAACGTATTGATGAAGCTCAAGGGCTTTTTCATGTTTCTGTAACCAGTTACAGTGTCCTGCTATTTCATGGACAGCTTGTGCTATGTATTCGTTCCCGGAAAAGTCGGCAAGCAGTTTATCAATAGCAGCTTCAGCAGCAGCATCATTCCCAATTCGGATATTTGACATCGCAATGTGCATTTGTGACCACATAGCAAACTCCGTCTTGGGAAATGTCCTGACATTGTATTCGTGTAATTGGATAGCTTCGTCCTCTTTCCCTTTCTCACTGTAACTACTGCCGATTTCCAAAAGAGCTTTAGCAATATCTGGATGGTTAGAGAAGTTATTAAGTAATGTGTCAGTGGTTTTTTGGGCGGACTTAATGTTGCCCATTTTAATATACAAAGTGGCCAAATCTTTCTGGGCTCTAAACTCATAATCTGTTTTCGGATATCCCTGGATAATACTTTTATAAACCTGTTCTGCTTCAGCGTATTGATTGTTTTTGAAGTAAGTCTGTGCCTTTTGTTCAAGAGCATTAGCCTGCTTATTTGGCTGTGTCGGCTGTGCAAGCGCAGTAAAAGGTGCTACAGACCAGAAGATTATACCCAGAACTACAAGAACACCAAAAAATTTAACCCTTCTTATTTTAGCCATGATTTAGACTCCTTGGCATATACCATACGATATACGCTGTAGTTAGTTTTTTGATTGTGTTGTTGAACTGACGAGAAAAACTAATGGGAACTTTTTGTCCGTTTAGCATTTTGCTGATGGGTTTTAGCTGCTAAATCTAAATAACCTATGTGTTGTATATATATAATTGGAAAAGATTTGTCAAGTGGGTGAACTGGAATTGGCACATAGGCAACACTTTATAAAAGAAATAAGGGATAGAATGAAAAATAAAAAAGGAGGAGGTGTCAAATGAAAAAGAATATAGACCAAGATATACCATTAGTAT
>JAHIZJ010000116.1 GCA_018814765.1 Patescibacteria group bacterium | reverse complement strand
CCCATGTTGATAGGTATGTGAAAAATGCTTCTTGTTTTTGTTTTTACGAACAGTTTGTTTTCGAATGTTATGGCTCGGTTGTCCCAGCCTTCTGGATTAAAGCTTGGGCAACAGCCGGTTTCTGAGGCGTTCATGTTCATTTTAGGTAGTTGGTTTGTGTCCATAAGTTTTTATATTTTATTAATATGTGTTACTAAGACTTTCTATTTAGTTCCTTCGAGCAACAGACTTTCTAGGGGAATGCCATGGTATTGGTCTTTACTGATAGACTTATTCTCGTTTAATATTTTAACTCGGAAGCCAGCATCTTTCGCAATATTTATGTAAACATCTCTTAGTAACGCCCCTCCCACACAGCCAGCAATTAAATCCTTGTCCCTTCTTTGTTCTTCCGAAAGTTCTTCCAGTAGGACAATGTCTGAAACATATATTTTGCCATTTGGTTTTAATACTCTAAATGCTTCTCGGAAGACTTTATTCTTGTCAGGAGCGAGGTTTATAACGCAGTTTGAAATGATAATGTCGATAGAATCATCTTCCACGGGCAAGCTATCAATATCAGCAAGCATGAAATCAACATTATTGTGGCCGACCTTCAGTGCATTGGCTTTAGCTTTCGTTATCATCTCTTTAGTGAAATCAATTCCGATAACCTTACCCTTAGGACCAACTTTCTTAGCAGCTAAAAAGCAGTCTATGCCGGCTCCACTTCCCAGGTCCAGGACTGTATTACCCTCTTTTATATTACTAAAGGCTACAGGATTCCCACAGCCTAGTCCCAGGTCTGCCTCACCGACTTCTTGAAGCTGTTTATCAGTATAACCAATGGTTTTTGATACTGTTTTATTAGAACAAGAACAGCCACATGAGCTGGCAGTTTGCTTTGCAATCTTTGAATATTGTTCTTTTACGATTTTTTTAGTATCCATTGTATTATTATAACATACCTTTGAATACCCTATAATGTATAGTCACTTTGGTGATTTTGTGGTATTATATATAGTGTTAAGATTAAATATATGAGTGAGATAATTAGCACTGTATTATTAGAAGACCCGAATGTTACGATACCCATGGATCGTGATGAGTTTTATGCTGAACAGATCAAGGCTTATAAGGAAACGGGTAATCCGACCAGGGCTTGTGACATTGTAGATGTATTCATTTTTAACAGCAATCATGAAATGCTTGTGCAGAAAAGATCAAATGAAAAATATTTTAATCCCGGCCTTCTGGATAAGTCTATCGGTGGACATGTGCTCTATGGGGATTCAACAGATTATTCTATGATGGTTGAAAGCGTACAAGAATTAAAAACTCCTTCAATTATATTAAAGAATGATAATGATTTTAAAAAAACTCTGAATTTACTTCGTGATTATCTAGCAACAATCGCGATAGTTGAATATATGCACAGCAAAAATTATTTAATGAAAAAGATCATACAAAACGAAAAAGTCTTGATTGCCAATAGAAAACATGTTCATTTCGGAGTCTATAATGGAAGTATTCATCCGGTTGATCGAGAAGTAAAAGGTATTATGTTCTATTCACTAGAGGAGCTTGTAGCTGATATGAAAAAACTACCCGATGCCTATACAGCTGATATGCATGTCTATTTAGAAGAATTGTTACCTGACATGGAAACATTTTTAAACAAGCTAAAGAAATAAAATGGACGGACAAAGTAGAAACAATATATATCCGGGCTTACGTGTTTCCATAGTACAAAAACAAGATCAGCGATCTGGAGTATTGACAGACGGAGTAGTGTCTGATATATTGACGAGGTCACCTACCCATCCTCATGGAATTAAGGTTCGTTTGGAAACAGGTGAAGTAGGCCGGGTGCAGGTTATTGAATCAGATGGGAGCGATACAACAGAGTAAAAACTAATTAGTAATAGTAATATTATGACAAAAGAAAAAGGACCAGAGGGGGGGCAGGTAGACATTTCAAGTGATTTAGCCACAATACAAAAACTTGTTCAATTATGGAGTGAGAGAAGTGATCAAGTCACAAGTGGTGGGACACCTGAACATGACGAAGAAACACTTCGTGGAGATGAAAGAGCTATTATTGAGGATGGCGCCTTAGATAGAATAGAAGCTGCACTTGATTCGGGACAATTGAATGAAGAACAAAAAGACCCACTTAAGGAAGCCTTATTGGAATACAGTAAAGCTGGTGACATTGAAGCTGGTACAAACAAGGCAATCGAGCTGGCAGCAAAATGTGAATAATTAGTAATTAATCATATCACCATGACCAAAGCACAAAAACTGGGATACTTTTGGGGAAGTGTTGGTGCTACTGTCGGAGGAATTTCCTGACTGGTTATCGTTGGGATAATGAATGAATCTACTACATTAATTATCTGGCCACTTGTCTTAGGCGTTTTAGGCTTTGTTCTTGCGTTAAAAACGATATGGAATAATCCAGCCAGAGCGATTGCAACTATGGGGTTGTTGATTTTTTGGTTGGTAATCATAAATTTTATTTTCGGAAATATATACTATGACCAAATACCGGAAATTTTAGGAGAGACGTCAACTGGACTTGAACAGTTTAGCCGAACGCGTTTTAATATTACTTTTGGGTTATTGTCTCTACTGGGATTTCTTTTTGTTTTGTCTGAAATCAATACAAAATTTGATAAATTATTCAGACCGGTAGATACTGGTATAGAGCCTACAGCGCAAAATGAAGCCGGTATTAAAAAGGGGCGAAAAATTATAGGATCCGTTTTTGTAATTGTAGGAATCGCGTATCTAATCATAGTAGCATTCACTTCACAACCACAGAGTTTGGCAATTGCTTTTGGTGCTTCCGGATTAGTATTTGTAATTTGGGGAATAATTTTGATATTAAAAAATCGTGGAAGTAATAAGGTGGATTAACAATAAGTAAATAATAATTCATAGTATTATATGCGAGAAGCAAATATTAATCAACTTGATGTCGAATCAGAAAGTGAGCAAATGTCGGAACAGGAAATATTTCAAAAAAGTTTTCCCGAGGCTATTGTCGAATTACCGACTGAAGAAAATGAGAAGGGCTATATTACAACCGTATTTGATGTTGGCCAGCATGATCGGAGAAATGAAGTAAAAAAGGAAGACGTTCCAGTTATTAGAATAGAGGACATTATTGCTCAACCGCAAGTGAAAGTTGAGAATGGTCATTATAGTATTAAAATATCTCTAGACAATTTTCCTAATGAAAGAGTTTGGGAATTAGCCGATTTATGCGCATATATTACTCAAAGTGAAGCAACAACCCCTGGCCAAGAATTAGATGAGTTAGCTAATAGAGTCCAAAAAGGCATTAAAGTAAAATTTGATGTATCAACTGAACTAGAAAAATCAGCTATTCCAGAATATTCGGTAATTAGAGAAGAGGCAGAACGTAATGATGATAATTTAAAAGACATTGAATGGCTTATTGATGAGTATGGCCGGGAGCAGCATGAAGGTGTTGATCAAACTGGTGAAAAGTTGTTAAGCGTAACGGTCGGAGGAAAAGAATTCGAAATACTACAGAGCGGAGATATGTATTTTTTGTTAAACAATATACCCACCATTGAGGTCATGGACGCGGCTATCAATGAAGGGATCATTACTAAAGATGAGAAACGTGGTTATGTATCTTTAGAAGAAGAAGCCCGTACAAATGAAAAAATGATGGAACGCTATCTGGAAGAGGGTCGGAAAAGAGGCGAGGAAAAAGATTATCGAAAGGATGACTGGTGGGCTAAAGCTGAAGCAACCTATGGTTATGACGCAGCTCGCCGACTCTATTATTTAGAAATCGGACAGGAACCGGTAATGGACGAATTTGAAAGGGATTGGCAGTCACTTTTAGGTGCCAATGCAGCTCGTTACGATTCGGTAGTTTTAGAAGTTGGTTTTGGAATGGCTACTTCAGCAAATGCAGTATTGGAAGAATTAGAACGACAACAAGCCGGAGGGGCTAAACCAGCTTATATTGTTATCGAGTACAATCATGGAATAGCTGAAAAAGCTCGTGAGTGGGGCCGACACCAAAAAGTCCCAGTAGTGGTTTTGGAAGGCGACTGGCAAAAAGAGATTAAAAAAATACCAGATGAAATAGTTACTGGTGCAATAGTTGATCCATATCCGATGAGCCCGGAAGAGAAAGAAATTGATGTCGCATTACCACTACAGGCGGTTCACCGGACCTTACGTCCAGGAGGCGTTGTGTCATATTATCCTAATAGTGAATATTGCTTATCAGAACGACATGCAAGGTTAGCCAAAGAAGCAGGCTTTGACTATATCGGATCAATAACAGCCAGGTTTGCTCCTAGACAAAGAAACTCAAATGACTACTTTCCCCTAGAGCATATGGCTGTTCCTTCTTTATATAAGGGCGGTGGCACTGGTTCAGCAGAAATTACCCCAGTAGAAATGGATGCTGATAAGAAGCGAGACTTGTTAAGAAAACTTTTTGTAGATAATCCGCAACATGCGAAAGAATCTTTTTTCCGACGGAAACTTTTGACAGAAACGGAGGTTGATTAAACTCATGCTTAATTATTAATAGATATAAATTGGCAATTAATACAAATACTATGAAAGAACAAGAATCAAACCAAGAGGAATTTTCCGTATCGGGTGAAAAGGTAGTTGCCAAGGTAAAGGAGCTAATAGATGAGGGCAATGCTCGTCGGATTATCATCAAGAACGAAAAGGGCGAAACTGTCGTAGAAATTCCATTAACATTTGGGGCGGTTGGGGCAATAATAGCACCAACCCTGGCTGCGGTAGGGGCAATAGCAGCCTTACTGACCAAATGTACGATAGTTGTAATAAAGAAGTAAGCTTAATAAAATAACAAGAGAGCTAAAAGGAAATAGCTCTTTTTGTTTTTGACATTATTGATTTTTAATGATAATTTATTATTGCGATTATATTGCTCTTTTGATTTGTTCAATCCAGGGAGGGAGGCTTACGATGAATCAAATTGCCCGGGCTCCTAGTGATCTATTGTGGGGCGTTTGTATAAGACTGTTTTTTTCTCTGGATAGTCTAGGAGAGCGGATCAAAGCCCTTACCTGGGGTGATATTCCAATGTTCCTTCTTGGGGGAGTTATTTCGGGAATAATGAACCTGGTCTTTTTCTTCGCCATTCTAATAATCTTTACCGAAATGTTTGGGCTTAGCTTCAACCAAGACTACCCACCAAAATTAGCCTTCATGGGCTTCATCATCTGCAACACGGTAATTGGGGCATTTTCATTCACGATAAATCATCGGCACATCTGCCTCAAAATCTCAAAAGGGCAAGTCTATCTTTCCTCTTTGATTCCTCTTGTTCTAATGTCGGTTATCGTACTATTTATCTGCTGGACAGGAGGAGCTGAAAACGTAGGACATCCATTTGTCTGGATTGCGATGGTGGGGCTTGGTGTCTTATTACCAACCTGCTTAGCGCACACATGTGCAACTTAGACGATTGCAGTATGCCAGAGAAGAAAACTCTGGCTTTTTATATTATGTAAATATTAAGTAGGCGAGATTCCGGAATCTCGCCTACGTTTAGTAATTAATTAAAACATCACTTTACAAGAACATTAGGCTTATGATAAGCTGATTTGCTGGTAAAAGTTGGCTCTTTCTTACAAAATAGGAGGATATAGATACGATGCCATCAAGAAAAATCGTACAAGCTGCAGTAGCAGGTTTTGTCTCAGCAGCTAGTGTAGCGGTAGTCTTAGGTACTGCTATACATCCTGGCTTGGCGTTGGTGGGTATTGTTGTTTTCGTTATATCAATGCTCTGTCGCAATAGCATCACACTGCTATACGGATTCTGGGTAGGTCTCGTCATCTGCGTGATCATTACATGGATTGTCAATTTCAAGATCGGTGCCCCGATAGGTACTGCGGTCTACTTATTGATCTTGGCGTTCGGTGGTAGCAGAGAGAGGACCACGATGAAGAAGCCGAAATGACTATTCCAGGACCTGACGAAAAAGTTGGGTCCTTTTTTCTACGCTTATTGACAAAAGAATGCGTGATTGTTATTATGTATAACTTGAAATAGTTCTTTCAACAGGGGAGAGAAGAAATGCATGACAGATCCAAAAAGTGCCGGTTCGTAGATACTGAATCGGGGCCATGCTTAATTGATGTCTGGAAGAATGGTTTTTGTGGCACACATCACGGCACCAAGTGCTCCGAACCAGACTGCACGAAGCAGGTCACGCATGGTTGTAAGCATCGTCCTAACGCGGAGCATCAATTAAAATCTTATTGTGGCAAACCACTGTGCGATGATCATCCTCGTTGCACTAATCACAGTGAATAATAACTTCGGCCAAGACGGAGTTTTTTTCTTAATGACAGTATGATAGAATGACTACATGACACTTCTTAAACAAGTCGAAAAAGATCTAAAGAAATTAGCTAATCCACAGCAAGTTAAAATTCTTCAGCGTTTTTTTAAAACAGGACCGGGTGAATATGGTGAGGGTGATATATTTCTGGGTATAAAAGTCCCTGTTCAGCGTCAAGTGGCAAAAAAGTATAAAGTCTTATCTTTAGCAGATACAATCAAGCTTCTTCAAAGTAAAATCCACGAACACAGGATGACAGCACTTTTTATTTTGATATTCAAATACCAAGAAGGGGATGAACTAGGAAAAAAGAAGATAGTCGATTTATATTTAAAAAACACAAAGTACATAAATAACTGGGACTTAGTAGATGTTACTGCTCCAAAGATTATAGGTGATTACTTAGTTGATAAACCAAGAAACATTTTGTACAAGCTGGCTAAGTCAAAGGATCTCTGGGAGAAGCGCATAGCCATGATTTCTACATATGCTTTTATCAGAAGAAATGATTTTGATGATGCTATGAAGATTGCCAAGATACTATTAAATGAGAAACATGATTTGATGCACAAAGTAGTTGGATGGATGTTGAGGGAGGTGGGTAAAAGGGATCAAGTGGTTGAAGAAAACTATCTAAAGAAGTATTACAAAACAATGCCCAGGACAATGCTGAGGTATGCTATAGAACGATTTCCTGAATCAACTAGGAGACAATACTTAAAGAAATAGAAAGCCACAAAATGCTATTAGAGAGAAATAGTATGGATAAATATAGCGGTTTTTGTATTTAATGTATGTATGCTATAGTAGGTATATGACTAACCAAGATCCAAACAAGAACGATATTATAAAAAAAGGCATTCTATTAGAAGATGAATTTGTCAAAATCATTTCTGATAGAATCCAAGACGTATTAGAGTCACAAGTTTTACAAAGGGATAAAAAAGAAAAAGTATCTTTAATACTAAAAAAATTAGTAGATGAATCGGCCAAACATGCCGAAATATTCGAAGATATAATAAAACGATATTAAACATGGATAATGAACTAAAAGTACTTATATCAAATTTCAAGAGTCTAAAAACCTTAGAGTTGCAATCAATGCAATACTATACAGAGAAAATTGTTCCGATAATGAAAAACGATGAAGACAGAAAGAAAATCGAAGGAATTGCATTAGATGAAGAGCAACACGCTAAGATGGTTCAGACTATTATTGATATTCTGGAAAGAGAGTAGACACAGAAAGTCACTATTTATATTGAGACCTGGTGATAAGCCTGGGTCTTTTTTTAGTGTTACTGATCAAAGCTTTTGGGATTGACTCTACTAAGAATCACTGATAAGCTGTATGAACTAAGATAAATAAACGTTCTTTTGTCATAGCTAGGGGGTGAGCATGTTCTCAATACTACAGAATCGGATTCTCTTGGATGCAGTAATCGCTGGTGTGGTTGCACAGGTGATAAAAGTCTTGGTGGTTCGCTCAGTAGAAAAGCGCTGGGATTTTTCCAGGCTCTTAGAAACGGGCGGTATGCCCTCGTCACATACCGCAGCAGTAATAGCAGCCATAGTCAGCACAGGCTTACAAGAGGGATGGAGCAGTACATATTTTGCCCTAGCTACAATATTTGGCTATAGTTATATATGACGCTACCAACGTTCGTCGTGCTGCTGGACATCAGGCTCATCTGATCAATGAATTGATACAACAGCTAGAACATGTTGTTGATGAGGGTTTTCGACCAGGGCAATTGAAAACATTGCTTGGCCACACGTATCCGCAAGTTTTCGCAGGTGCGATACTAGGCCTATTGACCAGCTTGATATCATTTCGATAGCTATACAATATTAACCCAATGAAAGTTAGGTTAATTTTTTATAGATGCGTCGGGTTTGAAAAAATATTTATTATGTTATACTTGTTATAGCAGTATGAAAACAAGCATATTCACGACATTAGGAAAAATATTAGCCACTGTTTTCGGTGCGTTTTACGGATCGTTTTTTCTTAATGGTGCCAGGCAAGATATACAAAATATTCCTACTGTCATGATTCTACTGATTGTATTCTTGGTGATATCAATAATCATTTCATGGATAGAAACACGCCTGGGAGCTTGGATGATATTGTTATCTGGTATTGGTTTGGGTCTTGATGCATTTTTCCGTGCCGGGAATGAAAATATTACTATTGCGTTGATACTAGGACTGCCCTTCATCATTTCAGCCAGCTTACTTTTTGTTAGTAATGCGAAAGTAAAATGGCATGTCTAGAAATAATGAAAACTTTTCTTCATTAGGTGTTATTGCAATTTATAAACCATCTGGCCCGACCTCGAATGATATTGTCCAACAAGTAAAAAAGATTACCGGGATAAAAAAGGTTGGTCATGCCGGAACACTAGATCCTCTAGCTAAGGGTGTTTTGGTTTTGGGAATTGGTCGAGACGCAACGAAAAAGCTTGGCACGGTAGTTCAGAAAGAAAAAGAGTACATAGCTACTATTAGACTGGGACAAACCAGTAGTACAGATGACGAAGAAGGGGTAAAAGAAATGATCTTGGTTAATAATCCGCCAAACATTAGTATTGTATCTAAAACGATTAAATCATTTGAAGGAAATATTGAACAGACCCCTCCCATTTATAGTGCGATAAAGGTAAATGGTAAAGAGGCGTATAAGTATGCCAGGAAAGGCAAAGAAGTAAATCTACGGCCACGCCCAGTGTTAATAAAAGAGATTGAACTACTGGATTGCAAATGGCCAGATTTAAAAATCAGGGTAGTAACAGGTCCGGGTGTTTATATACGCTCATTGGCGCGTGACATTGGCATAGAATTATCTACCGGAGGCTATCTAAAAAAACTGGAAAGAATACGAGTGGGTGAATATACTAAAGACTCTTCTGTTACGCCTGATCAGCTGATGAGGGATGAGGTTTAATGACACAACTAGATATATTTGATAATATTAAAGGCATTATGAAGCATAAACTAGTAAGACTGTCACCTACAACTGGACTAAATCTATTTAGTGATTGTCCGCGTTGTTTTTGGCTGCATTATAATGAGGGGATCCATCGGCCCCGTGGAATATTTCCCTCTTTACCTGGTGGTATGGATCTTGTGATAAAAGACTACATGGATATATACAGAAAGCAGGGCGCCTTACCTCCTGAATTAAACGGAAAGGTTATTGGTAAATTGATGCCTGATTTGGAATTAATGAACAAATGGCGAAACTGGCGGACAGGTCTTGAGTATGAAGATAAAAAGATTCAAGCTGTTTTGTTTGGTGCGTTGGATGACTGTTTATTAAGCGGGAAAAAATATATTCCATTGGATTACAAAACTCGAGGCAGTGCTCCTAGGGCAGGGGACTCAGAACGGTATTATCAAACACAGCTGGATACCTATGCATTGATGCTATCTGAAAATGGATATGAAACAGCCAGCTACGGCTATCTGCTATATTACTATCCAAAAACCGTAAAGGAAAACGGGAAAGTTCAATTTCATACTGCAGTTGTAGAAGTATCGACAGACTTGAGTCGAGCGAAGAAAACATTTGAAGATGCGGTAAAGCTATTACATGGGCCGTTACCAAAAAAACATTCTAGCTGTGAATATTGCACTTGGAACCATAGCCGAAACGAGTTTGATTAATATGAATTTTGTGAGAAGTATATGAGACTTTAAAACGTTAATATTGGTATCCAAAATAAAATAGGCACTTGACAAAAAACACATATTAGACTGTTATTAAGATAGATGACAGTCTTTTTGGTCTTTGTCGGAAACGGATATACTGCTATTTGCGGTTGTCTGGACTAATAGCAAGGGGGGGTTTGGCCATGAAGTCGTTCTTTTTAGCTCTATGTAGAGTGCTTTGTGTGCTTCTGGTATTGACCAGTTGTTCAAAGAATCATTCGACTACTCCGGAGGAAACACAAGGCAGTAGTCTACCCAACAGCGATTCGATGATCGGTCGATTCAGCTGTCAGGATTGTGTTGCTGAGGGAATTTTATTTTCCCGTTGTCTGAACGAACTTGAGGAGTACGGAGGTCGGAGTGAGATTCACGTTTTTTCTGACAGTGTAGTAACTCGTGTTACTGATAATCTGAACCGAAATGAAGATCCGATTTGGGTTCCGTTTGAACGGGCTTTCATCGACGTGACTCTGGAGGATCACTATTATTTGGAGATTGTCTGTGCTGACGGTGGGTTGGCGACAGCACTTTTTCCGAATCTGTCTAGTGATTTTCACTACATTTGCCCGAGTGTTAGCTTTGACGGTCGGGATATCTGTTTCATCAAACGTGTGAAGTCAGGCGGATTTGACGGGTGCGTGGTTGTTTATAACGTAGATAGCATGTCGTTCACCGGGTATGATCTGGGTGAATACGGTACACCGATATCTGCGGAGATTTCGCCCAATGGACAGTACATTGTCTGTACCAATTCCAGTAGCAGAATCTGCTTGATTGATAAAGCCACCAGAAAAGTGCATCTGTTAACGGACGTAGACAGTAGTTCACCTTCTTTTTCGCCTGATAGTCGACAGATTGTTTACAGCCAAGAGAACAGCAAGAACGAATATGCAGTGAATCTTTGGCTGCAGGATATCTTGACTGGCCACCGTCGTCAGCTGACTACCGAAACGACAGTCAAAGACTATGATGCTTGCTTCTCACCGCTGGGCAAAGAGATTGTGTTTTCCAGAAGAATGCTTCCATACCACGGGAGCGAAATTTACCACCTATGGATCTTAAACCTTTACGATGAGTCTCTCACCCAGATCACCGATGGACCTGAAAATGATTACGATCCGCGTTGGCGTTGATCTTCGGAGACTATACCGAGCCCTGCTTGACCAATAAGCAGGGTTTTTTTTATACTATTAATGATTGACAGAAGTCATTAATTGAGTAACAATATGAAGTATATTGAGTATTATAAATGAAGTATAATTTTATGAAACTTACTAGCAACAATTTTCAACAACAGGAGGACATCCCAAATAAATTTACTTGTGACGATGACGATGTGTCGCCACATTTATCTTGGGATGAATTTCCTGAAGAAACAAAAAGTTTTGCCTTAACTTGTATAGACCCAGATGCCCCAGGTGGAGGTTTTATACATTGGTTAATGGCGAACATTCCAGTAGAGTCAACGGTGTTTAATGAAAATTGTGATTGCCCACCTGAAGCAGATGAAATCAAGAACGATTTTGGCATGAATGAATATGGAGGGCCCTGTCCGCCATCAGGAAAGCATCGTTATATTTTTACTATTTATGCTTTGAGTATAGAAAGACTGGAAGGTCTTAATAAAGATAACTTTTTTGAAACAATAAAAGGGTATACATTGGATTCTGCTGAACTAGTTGGAGTATACAAGAGGAGTTAATTGACTGGGAAAATCAAAAAACCTTCCCGTGGGAAGGCTTTTTGATTTAAAGTATCTCTAAAATTAGAGAATTGCGTCTTTAGCAGCTTTAGCAACACGGAACTTCAGAACTGTTTTTGCAGGAATCTGAATGGTTTCACCGGTAGCAGGGTTACGACCTTGTCGTGCTGCTCGGTCTTTCTTGACCATTTTTCCAAGACCTGGAAAAGTGAACTCACCGTTACTCTTGCATTCGTTGTAAACTGTTTCTGCTAACATGTCCATGAAATCAACGATCTCTTTTTTTGAGCGTCCTGATTTCTCGGCTAGTAATGCTAGCAATTGTGACTTACTTAATCCTTTTGACATACGTCTCCTTCTTAGTAAGTTATTAACATTATAGAGTAATTATAACCTAATTATGAAAAAAGGCAATAAAAATGGGACAATATTATTAACAGGCACTATTAAATACATGTATTGAGTAATTGATAGAATAGAAATAGTGCTATAGTTAGCCAAAACATTGTAGTTTTATGTTAAGAAGTATAAATATTAATTTTCCAAAAAAGAAGAAGCGCCCCAGACCAAGAAGGTCATGGGGCGCGATTGTGCGTCTATTGCTAGTGCTGTTATGTACCTGGAATAGAACTGAGAAAATTCTCAAGGAACGTAGACAGCATCTGTAGTAGACTACTGATAATGTCTAAAACTGGAACGCTGACTTCTGGAAGAAACACTTTCAAGAGAATAATGGCGACGATCAGTGTAAATATGAATCTCATGGGATTCACTTAGTTACTTAGGCCTGGAGGAGAAGGAATAGATCATGCGACTAGCTCATGATCTGGTGGCTTTTTTTGGGCCATTATCATCCTTGCGTTCCCACCAGCGGAGAACATATTTAGGACTCATGCGTACGCCGATAGCAAGCAGGCAAAGCCTACTTTCATATCGGCTTTGGACAATTTCTTCGTCAAAATCTTCGGTTGCACTTCGTTGTAGCTTAACTACAACTCAGTGACAATCCTCGATTTTTCCTCGAACTTGCCACAAACGCATGCGCCTAAATTCAACAATAGAATTTCATGCTCCCTGCTGGAGGGAATAGCGTTCCTAGTTTCTTATGAAAGAGCAACAAATCATCATAACAAGATTATTTTGTAATGTCAATAAGGTTATTATATTAATAGGGCTTGACAAGTGATATAGTACGTGCTATTATCTTCTCACTATTCTTTGGAAAGTCCAGAGATGGTTGATGAGGCGTCGAACGATGAACTAAATTTGGACGCTTTCCACCTACGTCCCGATTGCTTACGCATCGGGACTTCGGCGGACGGTTCATCGGGAGCCAGTAGCGTAACCGGCATCATGGTTATAGTTACATTGCTCGGGAGTCACTAGGATGGACTCTTAACTGACGCCTTCTCTCAAGGCTCTTTTTATAATGAGTCAGCAGAGGAGGTATCGAAGATGGCACGTGTATTTGTTTTTGACCCCAACCCTGACAGGCACATGGAATACCTTGGTCTTCTCAAAGGAAATGATGTTGTGGTGTCTATGGATAGCAACACAGCGCTCGAGGAGATACGAGAAACGAATCCTGATCTGATTCTGGTTGACAGCGAGGCGGAAGACAGCCAGAGATTGATAATGCAGATCAGACGGGATTTAGGTATGGAGTTTATTGTGATCTATCTTCTTGGAAGGGCAAGCGAAACGAATGACCTCGCAAGGTGTTTGCAGACGGCATCAAATTGTTGTGCCAATGGTTACATCCCCAGACCAATCTATCCTGTGATCATGCAAGAACTGGTCAGAGCTGCACAACAGCTGTCTGTCTACGGACATACTGAAGGAGTGACTCCGGATGAACGCACTGCGCTTACCACAGAAACGGAAGACAACGGCTTGATTGACCCACCACACCACATTGAACGCGATGGATTCAAACCACCGATCATTGGAGGCTGGGGACTGTCGTTCAATTGATAGTGATCGGTTTTCCCTAATGATAAGGGCAATGCTATGAAGACCTATGCTGTTCCAGGAAATGCCCGGAGAAGCTGAGCTAGAGATAGCCAGGCAGTTACTGGCACATCACGAATGCCTCGTTGAGGAAAAAGTGGCTGGACATATCCTGCCACTGAAATGGCTAAGGGCCGTATAGAAACACGCCCGGAAGGTTGATACTTCCGGGCTCTTTTTTTATAATAGAAAAGGGGCAGTCCGGATATGGAATGCCCCTTTATAGAACACCTAGAGCTTGCCTTAAGATGATA
This sequence comes from Patescibacteria group bacterium, assembly GCA_018814765.1. Lineage (GTDB taxonomy): Bacteria > Patescibacteriota > Patescibacteriia > JAHIZJ01 > JAHIZJ01 > JAHIZJ01. The sequence goes on along the minus strand of JAHIZJ010000116.1, from coordinate 850 downwards.
GCTTGGTTACTCTTCCCTCCATTTGTCTGATAAATCTTTTTTTGAATGCCTCGCTACCAAAGAAGGCTCCAAGGACTATCAGACATTCTGGTACCAGGTACCTGGGAATGTGTATGTCAGGCATAAATTCCCAGCAACTGAAGATAACCACTAGACTAAACCACCAGATAGCTACCCAGCGGCCGCCTCGTCTAGTGCTTCGTTTGAGAAGACAGTAGCGCGTAAGTTCCTTGCTGGAAATGTATATAGCCAGGAACGAGTTGTAGGCTATGAAGATACACAGCGGGACTTCTTTCCAGTGCTCGTTTAACGATCCTAGCCAGATTACGTCTCTCAAGGCTGACATGAAATAGAGACTAATCGTAAAGGCAGTGAATACTGAGAAAAGCAAATAGATAGCTCGAGCCGCTCTATTTACTCTCTCGATTTCAAGTGCCTTTTCTCTTGAAAACAGCCTTCCCTTCGGACCTGTTTCTGCCCGATTGTTGTGTCTTGGCATGATCATCACTCCTTTCAGGCAGCAAGCTTTTAATGGTGTTCAAGCTATGAAAAGAACTGTTTTTAGTTTATTTGTATTTAGCTCGATCTGGTCGAGCCCGTCAGTATATGCTTCTAAGGATGGTCTGTCAATCCACTTTTCATCCACAGTTGCATTTTTTAATAACTAATGATAAATTATGGTTAATCACATAAAAATACGCGTATGATCGCAAAACGTTTGCCAGAACGTATAACAATGAACTCTAAGTCATTGCAAGAAGCGTTTCCTGATGAATACCAAGATGTTTTTGCGCGCTGTTCGACCGTGGCCTCTGCACCACGGCATTTTAGTTGGAGCGGTGATGAAACT
>JAHIZJ010000115.1 GCA_018814765.1 Patescibacteria group bacterium | reverse complement strand
ATGAAAAGGGCTACGACTTTACGACTCATCGGGGGAACCTCCTTATTGGCTCGTGAAACAATAATTGACCGACAGAAACCTTTCAGACCACCTTATAAAATTGTCTTTGTTTTGTCAATATTGAATAATCAATTCTCAATAATATGATAAATTTCGTGTACTGATTAATAAATAAAGAGTATAATAAGAATGCACAAAAAGACCATGATTTTTTACACCAATGAAAACGATATCGCTCTTTACGCTAGGGAGCAAAATGACATATTTAGTATATCTCAACTCATTCAATAATTAAATCTCACAAAAATACATGACCGATACCTGGCTATACACAATCATAAGCGTCATAATTATTAGTCTAATCTCCCTGGTTGGTATTTTAGCTATTTCAACCAATATTAATAAACTTAAAAAATACCTTCTTCTTTTAGTCAGTTTTTCAGCCGGGTCATTACTCGGTGGTGCCTTTATCCATCTCTTGCCGGAAACCTATGAAGAATCAGATATTTTAGGGTTATTACCCTTTCTCATTCTCGGTGGCATTGTCCTATTTTTCTTCATAGAAAAAGTTCTCTGTTGGCGTCATTGCCATATTCCTACGTCCGAAGAACACCCTCATCCATTAGGAATTAACAATCTGATCGGCGATGGTCTGCATAATTTTATTGACGGCATGATTATTGCTGGAAGTTACATAGTTAGCATTCCGGTCGGTATTGCCACAACCGTTGCGGTCATACTCCACGAAATTCCTCAGGAGATTGGTGACTTTGGAGTTTTGCTTCATGCCGGCTACTCAAAAGGAAAGGCGCTTTTCTTAAATTTTCTATCAGCCCTGACTGCAGTCTTGGGTGCTGTTATAACTTTAGCGATTGGCACCTCTGTCGAGGGCATACAACAATACATTATTCCAATAACAATCGGGGGCTTTATCTATATCGCCACAGCTGATTTAATCCCCGAATTGAAAAAGGAAATTAACCTGGGGAAATCTTTTCTCCAGCTTTTGGCTCTTCTGTTAGGTATGGGGATAATGGCATTGTTATTATTAATGGAATAGATAAAAAACATAAATAATGGGCTTATTGGTTGAGCTCATTTTTTTGACATATTTTCAAAAAAGACTAATATGGAAAGTGTTCTTTCGGATTATCAACAGCTAACTAAAGCGGATAGGATTTTCCACTTACATGGAGGTGACACATGGCTGAGGTTGAAGCACACAAGGAGCCGCTATCTGAAGCAGATCAAGCACGTGTCTGGGCTGCAATTGGAGATGCAATGTCTGATTATGACCCAGCACCAGGTACTGTCGTCCAGGATCACTATGAAGGCAACATCGATTGGTATCTCCGTACAATGGCCCAACATCTAAGCGTGGCCATCGAGGACAGACCAGAACCACCAACGGGTATACCAATTCCAAGCAGTCTTACCGCCAGCTCCTCCCCAGCTGTCTAACAGCCGGGGAGTTTTTTTTATATACTAAACATTTCTAGTAATACTAGAGCTAGGCATCCTATTACGCATGTCATGTAGCTGCCATGGGCTGAAGCTACAGTCTCCAGAGTGATCAAGTCTATATTACCCGCCCTCGCCTACTTAGGTAGATGGCATGGGTATTGCATTGGGCTTTGGCGCCTGCCTTCCGTAGCCTGAAAGGCGTAGGGAGGGGTTATTTGCAGTGACTAAAGAAATCGTTATTATTTTATTACTATCTTTACTAGTCCTTTAATAGTTGGCGCTATGCAAATAAAAAAGCCCCCGAGTTAATCCTCGGGGGGTAGACACTCTGGCAGTCTTTCGACTACCTCAAGCTGAATTTGGGCAATCTGTTGCGGGGTGACAAAATGAACAGAGCCAATGAATCTTCTACGTTCTAGCAGAATTGGCAAAAAATGCCAATCGCTCCCCCACATCTGACCGAGGGGAATTTCTTGGAAAACGTAAGGGGCTTCCCGTAGTGGAAACCACCGACAGTTCATCTCATCTGATTCTCGTAGATCACCTCTGTACTCGTCAGCTCTAAAGATGTGGAGCTCGATCACTTCTTCGTCCCAGACTTTGGTCACACGGAGCAAACCGTATCTGGTTGGCCTAAGCGGCATCAGTCCACTTTCTGCTTCATGCTCCCGAACCGCTGCTTGTTGGGTAGTTTCATTTACCTCGACGCGGCCACCAGGACCATTCCATAAACCCTTCCCTAGGCGTATCTTCTTGAGGCCCAGAAGAATACGTCCGTCCTTGATCAGGTAACAGACCGTCATGACAATCCGCATGTATCCTCCCTCCTCATTGAATGAACAAACCAGGGGCTTATCTTATAATCAATATTAATTCAAGTCAAGCAAAGCGGAATACTCTAAGGACAGGCATCTGAGCATGCATCGGTAAAAACCACGTCCTCCTGCTAAGTAGGAGGATTTTTCTTTATCATGAATCATAATAAGTGTATAATTAGTTTATGAAAATGGAAAAAGGAATGAAAATATTGTATTTCATGGCATTCTTCATGGCATTGTCCGAGGCTTTTCCGGGATATATTAAGTCATCCTTTGTCAAAGAGTATGTACCAGCGTACTGGGTGGGTCTCTTTTTTGTTGGTTCTTCTTTACTTACATTATTTGCTGTCAACTTTTTTCCTGTTTTGATAAAAAGATTTAGTAATTTTAAAGTAGCTCTGTCGGTCATTCTTATAAATATTGCCAGTATTGTTTTTTTGATAACAGTCCAAGATGTATATTGGTTTTTTGTTTTCTTTATAATATTTGAAACGGCCCTGATTCTAAGATGGATTAATATGGACATTTTCCTTGAGAGAATTACAGCCAATCCGACTACGGGTAAAACGCGTACTTTATATCTAACTTATAAAAACGTTGGCTGGCTTATCTCTCCTGTCATTGTTGGCTTCCTGGTTGGTGCCAGCAATTATCGCTTAATTTATCTTTGCTCGATTGTCTTCCTAACTATAGCTCTCATTATGATGATAGCTCAAAAGAAAAGATTAAGAGACGATCTGGATTATGAACACCAAAGCACATGGAAAACCATTCGTCGTGTTTTTCAGAGAGTTTCTTTACGCTGTATATTCAGTATTTCGTTTCTACTACAGCTCTTCTACTCTATAGCTGTAATCTATATGCCAATCTACCTGAACCAGAACCTGGGCTTTAGCTGGCAAACCATCGGACTAATCTTTACTTTTATGCTTATTCCTTTTGTTGTGCTGGAAATACCCGCTGGTATTATTGCAGACAAATATTCAGGGGAGAAAAAGATATTGATTCTGGGATTTTTGATTCTTATCTCTTCAACAGCGCTCTTTTTCTTTACAAAATCAACCGACCCGATTGTCTGGGCTATCATATTGTTCTTGAGCAGGTGTGGCGCCTCTCTTATCGAGGCAATGCGTGAGTCCTATTTTTTCAAAATTATTGACGTAGAAGATATTGACTACATAAACCTTTTCCGTGACATCAGGCCCTTGGCTTATTTAGTCGGCTCGGGTTTTGGTGTGCTGGTTTTGAAGTTTCTACCGCTGGAATACATCTTCCTCTTTCTGGCAATCATCTTAATCTCTGGCCTGTTCTTGACAGCTAGCTTGAAAAGGATCGAAAACAAAAGATAACTATAACAGCCACTAAAATAAATGAAATACCATCAGACACCGATGGTATTTTTCATACGGGCATAACCTGCTAGTTTTTAAAAAGGTATAGCAAGAAACACAAGCCAAGCAGCCGGGGGTCTGGGGGAAACCTGAGCTTCAAGCTATGAAATATAATATAACAATGCTAATGAGAGCGAATGTTTCCCCCAGGATTTCTTTCCCCGCCCGACTCGCTAGCACTCGCAAGCGGGGCGGGTCTGCTACCTTTTATTTCTTGTCCCGCACCCAATGTGGTGCGGGGCTAAAAGAAAAGTGGCGAAACAATAAGAAAAAACCCGCTCTTAGCATTTCTGCTGGCAGGTTGTTTTGAAGATGTCGCGATCGACAGATGTCGGCCATGTACTAGGCCACTACTGCAACGAAAACCGTTCTGTCCCACGATCTTTGATCAACATCGAGGATACGACAGCGGACTCGTATTTCACCTCCATGCTGAATCCTTAGCTTCAGCTTTAGTCTGTCACCCACGACCGGATACCCGACAAAGTCATCGTGACTGGTCCTCCGATAGAGCAATCCGGCTCCGCGCTCAACTACGATCTTCCATTCTTTAAACATGGGGCACCTCCATATGATTGCCTTTGATTTTACTAATGAACAGTTTCTATCTTATACCACTATAATAAATAATGCAACCGTGTCAAATCATTTAACTATGACACCGAAATTCCTCTTTTGGTATCATAGAAAATGACGCTAAAGAAGGCATTAATTTGTTAGTTAGATTAATATTTTCGTGACCTTTTTTATTTTGATAAATTTTAAAAAGATTATCT
>JAHIZJ010000114.1 GCA_018814765.1 Patescibacteria group bacterium | reverse complement strand
GGCGAAGCTAATTTTGAACACAACTACATCGACTACACTCTGAAAAAAGAAAAAGACGGAACCTACACTGTCGAGAAAAGGTAAGTGTCTTATATAGCCACGTCCAATATTTATTTGTGTTTTTAATATAAAAAACTTAGCGCAAACCAACACTTATATCAGTCAAACGCGCCGCCAACTGTCTGACCCCGTACCGCGCGCTTACGCGCTGGTACGGGGGAGTTTGGCGGCGCTTGATTCTTTTCGTCCTTTTCTCATCAAGGAGAAAAGGACACCCCCGTCAGCAGACATAATAAATATTTACTTTTTTTATTCCAAAATTTCTGTATAATATACCTATGTCTAGACGAAAAAGATTAAGCAAAGGAATACGCAAATACCTGCGTAAGGAAAAGGCCCGCATCCGTCTGGAGATTCATAATATGGCAGATCAGAAAAAAAGGATTGAGGAATTAATAATGCAGATTGGAAAAAAATGAGTCAAATGACACTCGACAAACCACTCTCCGTTAGCGAATTTGTAACGATAGTAAAAACCCACCTCCAGACTGCAGTCGGTCAAGTGGCGGTCCAGGGAGAAATATCCGGTTATCGTATTGCTAAAGATAAGCTGGTCTTTTTTGAGCTCAAAGATAAGAAATCACGCGTCCTCTGCTTTATGATGAAATACCAGCTACAAACCGCCATCGAAGACGGCATGGAAGTGAAAGTAACAGGCTATCCCTCACTTTTTCAAAATGCCGGCCGTTTTCATATCAGAGTTCAACAAGTTGAGCCGGTCGGTGAAGGCGCTCTGCAACGAGCCTTTGAACTATTAAAAAAGAAGTTGCTCAATGAAGGCCTCTTTGCCGAAGAGAGAAAAAGACCTTTACCACGTTTTCCCTCAAAGATTGGCTTGGTTACTTCACCTGATGCCGCTGCCTATACAGATGTTCAAAGAATTTTAGACAATCGCTGGGGTGGACTCGATATTGTCTTAACTCCAGTAGGTGTCCAAGGTCAAGTTGCAACCAGCCAAATAGTCGGAGCTATTCAATATCAAAATCAGGTTGTTAAGCCCTCTGTTATAATTCTGACTCGTGGCGGTGGCTCACTCGAAGACCTTCAAGCTTTTAACTCGGAAGAGGTTGCTCGAGCCGTCTTCAGTTCCCAAATCCCAATTGTCTCCGGCATAGGACATGAACGCGATATTACTATTGCTGACCTGGTGGCTGATGTCCGGGCTTCAACTCCTTCTAATTCAGCTGAACGAGTAGTACCGGACCGTCGGGAAATTCTCTTTGAAGTAAATACCCTGATCAAACGTTCTGAAGATATTCTCCAGGATCAATTAAGAGATCACCACGAACAGATCAACGAATCAGTCAGACGGATCGAACATGTTTTCCGAGACAGAATTCAACGCTTCCGTGAATTAAGAAACAGTTTCCAAAAACATTTCTGGCTGTACCGACAAAAACTGGATTATTACAATAAAGACATAATTCAACAATCAGATCGTTTAACTGCCAACTTACAAACTAATATTAAGCAGTCGTTCGATAAATTAACTCATTTGAGGAATCTTCTCAAGTCACTCAACCCAGAACGTGTTTTAGCGCGTGGCTACACCATGACCACGTCATCCAATGGTAAAATTATCAGATCAAGCGACGATGTGGCGATCAATGATAATATTACTACCAAGCTAGCACACGGCCAATTAGATTCAAAAATAACTAAGAAGAAATAATATGCCAAAGAAATCCACCAGCACTAAAAGTTTCGAACAACGGTTTCAAGAGCTGGAACAGATTGTCGATCAGTTAGAATCCGGTGAAGTAAATCTGGATCATGGGCTGGAACAATTCGAACGAGGATTATCTCTAGCTCAAGAGCTCAAGAAAAAACTAACCGAAGTGGAAAATAAAGTTGAGATCATCAAGAAAAAGTTTTCCAAAGATCTCGGGGATATCGAAACCAAAGAATCCGGAGATATAGGCAACACGGCCTAGCCCTCTTGACAAAATATAGTAAATATATATACTAATACTGAAGGCACTCTGTAAGGTGTCTTTAAGTTGTTCATTGTATCACAAACATGTGATGCAAAGTGATCGTCCACCCAAGGAAGGAGGTCCCATGAAAAGTTCCCTGTTGTTGTTTCTCTTGGTGCCGCTGATACTGG
>JAHIZJ010000113.1 GCA_018814765.1 Patescibacteria group bacterium | reverse complement strand
AAGAACAAGGCCATAGCGTCCTGACGGCGGGTCAAATACTTGAGACTCGCCTTTTTTATTTGACGTGTTTAATTGATTATGATAAAAATAAGACCTCTGTCATTGGCAGAGTTTGTCCTTTCACAGAAAATCCTGGGTGGCATAAATGAAGGAGGCTCCTTGATGATGAGCAAAGTGTTTCGTCTGACCTTGGCTTTCGTAATCGGATTAGCACTCAAGCGCCTGTGTGTACCTGAGTGGCTGTCAGCCCATCTTTGGGCTGAGCTGTGTCTTGCCTTTGGGATCGGACTGGTTCCTTATCAGCTCTTCTATCGCTATGACTGGCGCCGTATCCGTGACGCCTATGCGCTTCTCTAGAAAGGGAGGTCGGTAGTGGGTTGGTCGTTTTCAGCTTCGTTGAGCTGTCTAAGCTGGTTTCCGCTGATCTATTGGGCCGGTACGACCAAGGGTATGCTAGATAACCCGGCTGGCCTTGAAGTACTAGGTGCTTTCATCATCCAGTTGATTGGGTCCGTTTCTCTTCTTATTGGCCTGTCTATGCTAGGTATGGGCTTGTTCGGTTTACTCAGACCAACCACAATCCTCGAGGTTCCGGGTTCGATCGAACTCCCTGATCCAGTCGTAAGTTTTTATCAGCGTAACGAGCCGAAGCCAGCACCAACGTTTGTTGAACAGGCGAAAGATGCAAGATGGTTGACGCTTTACGGTAACCCGATTGGTATGATCTACTTTCTTGCTAGGACAATTTCGAGGTGGTTACCAATGTCCAGGTGTCGGTTGGCGATGATCAGCTGATGCAGTTTAATCTAGGAGGTAGATCTCTATATCTGCCTCTGTTTTTTTCTACGTTGCTTTAGCTCACGGACATAAAGGCTTTAGCCTGAAACGTCTTCCGAGCTATCCAGCCATACGGCGGATCCCGCCTTCATCTATAATGTAGAAATAAGGTGGCGGGAAAGCTCTATTCACCCCGACTAAAGTCGGGTAGAAATTTGAGGGCTCTTCACGTCTGTTTTTTATTTGACAGCGGTGTTTTGAGTATGGTAAAAAAATGAAGTTCTTAATAAAACTGGCGGTTGTATCCGCATTAGCTGAACCGGCAGGAGCAATAATAGGATTACTAACCGCAGGTATTTTTGTTAATGAATTGTGCGACGTGGATATTCTCACAAGTCACCTCTAAACAAAAGATTAGCAAAAGGTGCAAGGAGACAGGAGCTATACATTGATAGACCCAGTAAACAAAAAACAATACTTTTAAAAAAGAAATGTGATTGTTTATTATAAAAAAACCGCTCCCACTTTGTTTTAGGACATGGTGGGTTTTTTATTAACTGAACATATCTCTTGTTTATTATCAGATTTTATGATTTAATTCAAATAGAAGAGAAACTAAAAGACAAACTTATGAATCAAAAAATGCGTAGTCTATTCCTCCATACCGGGTTGGTTATCGGTGTAGGAGGCTTTTTATTATTAATGCCAATATTTGCTCATGCAGAAGTGGGAGACACCAGCACTTTTCTAGGAAGAAGTTATACTGGCGATGGGGGCGCTGCTTTAGATGGTTATCTCGACATGCCAAAGGGGTTTGTGATGTCGACTAACGGAACTTTTTACATTGCTGACACATATAATACAGTAATCAGAAAAATAGATCCGGCTGGTACGTTATCGACCTTTTCTGGAAGCGGAGAATACGGTAGTGTTGATGGACTTAGGCAATTGGCAACGTGGAGCGAGCCAGAGGCAATTGCTCGAGATTCGAACGGAGCTCTTTATGTGGCTGATACGGGCAGTAGCCTTATTAGAAAAATCGAAAATGGAACTGTTTCCACATTATCTATCAATGGTGATACGAGCTTACGAAATCCCAAAGGTATACTAGTCTCCGGAGACACATTATATATATCTGACACCGGCAACAATAGAGTAGTAAAGGTCTCAAAGAGTGGCGGTACGCTTACTGAAATCGCTACCAGCTTGTCTACTCCACTTAAAATGGCATTAAATAGTAATGATTTATATGTAGCCAATTTTGGTGACGACAATATCATTAAAGTAAATGTAACCACTGGCTCCAAAACAGTTTTTGCCAGTGACATAGCTGAACCACGAGCACTGGCGATTTATGATGATGAGCTGTATATTGCCTCAGGTGAAAATGGGGTCTGGAATGAAATCTGGAAAAAATCTTTAGCATCAGGTTCTAAAGTTCAGATTGCTATACGACGAGAGACTACTACTTTAAACAATGCTTTCGATATGGCCATAAGAGAAGTTAGCGGTGTGCCCTATATTTACCAGCTGCATGGTGGCGGTTCAACTATTTGGCGTTTTGATATTGATGGTGACAATGAAACGCTAATTGCCGGTAAGAATCGCTATGGTGACGAACCAGGTTCACGAGTAAGTGCTTTATTGGGTCGACCTCAGGACATAGTGGTAACACCAGATGGAAGTAATTTTTATATCTCTTACGCACAAGGGAACAAAATAGCAGAATATTCAGTAGCTACAAACACAGTTACTCAAGTTGCTGGCTTTCTGCGTGATAGCTATGCAGAGGGGGTTGGTGATGATGTGCGTTTCAGTGATGTTGTAAGTATGGCTGTCTCCAGTAATGGCAGGACATTATATTTAGCTGATCGAAACAACAACCGAATACGTACTCTTAATGTTGTTACAGGGGAATCAGGATATTTAACAGGCGCTGGAGTGATCAACGCTACCGGTGCCACGGACAATGGCTATCAAGAGGGCGGTGCATGTGAAGATGAGTTTGGTGCCGGAGTAGCTGGATGCGCATATTTTAATAGACCAACTGGTATTGCGATAACCAGTGATGGAGCTACACTCTATATTGCTGATGGCAGTAACAATCGAGTTAGAAAAGTTGTCGTAGCAACAGGAAATACATCATTGATAGCGGGCTCTGGTGCAGCTGGTTTTCAAGATGGTATTGGGGCCGCAGCTACATTTAATGGTCCCTATACACTAACTTTATCGAGCGATGAGACAACCTTATATGTTGCTGACAAATACAATCATTCAATCCGTGCCATCGATATAGCTACTAAGAATGTTACTACCTTAGTTGGTACCGGCAGTATTGGTTATCGTGAAGGCGCTTTTGCCGATGCGGTTCTGGCTATTCCTGAATATATTGACCTTGGACCGGATGGTAATCTCTATGTATCTGAAGCCGGCAGTATTCGAGTCCGAAAGCTTGACCTAACATCACAGACAACATCATTAATTTCTGGAAGTGGCGCTCGTGGACAAGTAAATGGTGCTGGCGCTATAGCTGAGTGGAATACTCCAAAGGGTATGGCATTTCTAAACCAAACTATGTATGTAGCAGATTTCCGCTCAGACTTGATTAGAGCAGTTGACCTAACTGGAACATTACCTGGCCCACTAGATACGGTAAAAGAAGGTAGACAGTTTATGGGCTATAGTCCAAACTTGCGTGGCGGGTACTATGTAACTGCCGGCAATGTGGTTGGTAGCGCAAAGGAGGAAATAGTCATGGGAACAGGTGAAGGCTTTGGACCACATGTCCAGGTGTTTAATCGTGAAGGGGTGGTTTCTGCTTCTTTCTTTGCCTATGCTGAACACCTTCGATCAGGTGTACGTGTGACCACAGGAGATGTCAATGGTGATGGACTGGAAGAAATAATAACAGCTGCCGGGCCCGGTGGCCGACCGCATATCAGAATATTTAACGGTGACGGTACGCTTTATGATCCTGGGTTCTTTGCCCTGGATGGTGAATTTAAGGGTGGTGTCTATATCGCTTCCGGAGACGTCAATGGTGATGGTCGGGCAGAGATAGTTGTGACCGCTGGTCAGGGTGGTGGAGCACAAGTAACAGTTCATCGTGCTGATGGATCCTTGATCGCTAACTTCTTTGCCTACAATGAAAGTTTTCGTGGAGGTATAGTGGTGGCTACCCTGGATACTAATAACGATGGGGTTGATGAAATTCTAACCGGGCCGGAAAACGGCTCACCTCATATACAGACTTTTTCACTCGAACCCGGTAGCGTAAATCGGCTAAATCCCGGTTTTTATGCCTTCAATCCAGAGTATAAAGGAGGTGTTAGTATTGCCGGAGGAGACTATAATGGTAATGGCAACGATGAGATTATTGTTGGAGTTGGACCTGGGGCAGAGCCTCACGTTAAAATATATGATAAAAGGGGCACAACTGTACTAGCTGAATTTAGGCCTTACGCCCGACAGGTTACCGGGGGTGTAGTGGTAGCGGCTGGTGATGTTGATGGCGATGGCCTGGATGAAGTGTTAATTGTACCTCGCTCCGGCGGCGGTCCACAGGTTAGGATAATCGATTTATAATCTGAAGATAACAAAAAACCAACCATCGTAGGCTTAGTAACGGTTGGTTTTTTTATTTCCTTGTTATGGCAAATAAGTATTGGTCCATAAAACGATTATTTTTCTTAACGTTTTTTTTCAGATACCCCTCTTGTTTGAATCCGTTTTTCAACAACACGCGAGCTGATGCTTTATTATGAGGAAATGTAAATGCAAAGATACGTTTCAATTTCAGTTGGTGGAATCCATACTTTAACGTTTCTTTTACAATCTTAGTCATCAAGCCCTTGCCCCAGTGCTTCCTGCTTAGCCAATAACCTAGCTCAGCTTTATGATTCCATAAAATATTTTTCAAGCCTATACTGCCAACTACTTCGTTATTAATTACAATAACAAAAGATACCACCTTGGGACGTTTTTGTTTGGCTCGATACTGGCATTTTTTAATCCAGGTTTGAGCATCCTTATCTTTATAGGGATAAGGGATATGAAGAGTATTGCGGTAAATGGTTTTGTCGTTAATATTTCGCTTTAAGTCTTGAGCGTCTGATGTCTTAAATGTCCGGAGAATGAATTGTTTAGTTTTGATAACAGTTTTCATGACATTATTTTGAACCTTATTACTTTTATTTCTGTCTTGGGAGTAACAACTATATCGTAGTAACGCGAATAAGTTTGATACATTTCTTCATCTGACTTGAACTTTTCATGGGTATCTTTATCCTCAGGCAGTAATTTT
>JAHIZJ010000112.1 GCA_018814765.1 Patescibacteria group bacterium | reverse complement strand
TTCTGAAAAGAGAGTTGATGCCTTGAATGCCGCCCCTGAAGCCCGAAGCCCATTAAACGTAAAAGAGAATTACAATTTAGTTAACCGATTCTTTTATGGAGGCGTTAAACTTGATGAACTGTTTGGCTTCAAAGAACGACCCTCCTGGCCGATAGATTTTCACCTAATATATTCGGGTAAAAAGGGCGGGGGTAGGGTAATGAAAAGCGTTAGGGAAATCGATGACGTCTTGTTTGATACATCTGAGATGGTGATTAAACACTTTAAACCGTTAACAAAAGATATAAATTCATATACGCCCATATTTTATAGTGAATGTTTAAAAGAAGGTGGAGACGGGCTACACCGGAAGTATTTATCGACTCCATATGTAATTACATTAGAAATCCTAGAAGGTTTAAAAAATATGTTTGAGCTAGGAAAATCGGAGAAATCTACGACCCAGTTATTCCACGTGATAAACATTTTTCAGCTTGCCCTGAGAATACTAAATCGGAGCACTTCTCAAATCAATGAAATTTGTCACTATCTCAAGACCCATACTAGAAAAAAGATGGGCGCGCCTCATATTGGAGCAAAGTTAACTGGAGCTGGATGTGGAGGCGATGTTTTGGTAGCTACGACCGGTGAACAACCTGAAAAAGCATTACAGGAAGAGGTAACTACCTTAAGAAAAAAACTAAAAGCAAATATTTGGCTTGATTATTCTTCTCACCGCGATGGATTAGAAGAAAGAGGAGTGATTATTGAGCAGAGCTTGAAAGACAAGATATATTCTTCAGTTATTTCTCAAGGAAGCGTGTTATTGGAGAGAATTTCAAAAGAAGGAAGCACTATGGTTACTTATACGAGTGAACAGTTTGATAAGAAGAAAAACACCATACCACTATTAATTGATATAAATTCAAATACTATATTGATAAAAGGAAAAAAACTAACCTCAAAGGAAATAAAATCAGCTAAAACGACAATTAAAATTCTAATGATATTATTGAACAGAATTGGACACAAGGTAGCTAAATCTGAATTACCCGATTCATCATATACCAGCGATCGTAATGAAATTCAAAGTAAGATCGTCACCCCTCTTTTAACAACCTTAAAGAAGAGTTTAAACAAATCTTTACCCTTAAAAATAGAAGGCTCAATAAGAGATTATACCATTTGTTTGAAGACAATTCCTTTTGACATATATTTGTTGAAAAAGAGCATTTAATACAATTTGAGTAGTTAAAGAGACCAATGTAGTTGGTCTTTTTTTGTTCTGTGTTTATTCCTTAGTTGTTCTGTGGACGATAATAATATCCTATAAGCATAATTAGTAAGGATGTTCTTTCACTTCAATCAGAGGGGGTTCGTTATGTCACGGGTAACCTGTACCGGTTGCGGTGGATCTGGTAGGGTGGAAACCATTTCTGGATGCAATCGCTGTCATGGTAAGGGCTGGGTCGGTGAACTATTCGGGGGCAAGAAGCCTTGCCCAAGGTGCGGTGGAGACGGCAACCATGATGCTTCGGTCAAGTGTAGTGAGTGCGGTGGACGGGGAACAGTAAACTATGATCCTGGTGATTAAGACACACAAAATTTCGAAAGGAGATGTGTCATGGGACGGTGTCAAAAATGCAAGGGCAACGGCTGGGTACACCCTTTTCCACACGACACCAGCTGCAGTGGAACCTGTCCGGACTGTGGAGGCTCCGGAAGTAATGAAAAACCGAACTGCACCGGCTGTGGCAAGAAAATGATCTACACTCACATCGGATGGCAATGCCCCTCTGAGAAGGCGGGCTACTTCTGCGAAGGAAGCGGACCGGACAAGGAGCCTAAGCGGAAATATCGTCCATAAGAAGTTTTTCGGAGGTTGGGTGGTTGGTTAGATCAGAAACCTAGTTTACAGCAAGGAGGTTATGAGATGAACGGATTCCAGCCTTTTATCGGGCGTCCGATGGATGAAGTCAGAGTTAGCGTGGATCCGATCGGCAACGTTCAGGTTGACGCTCGTTCCACACAAGCCCTTGAGCTGCCTGATCAGGTCATCGAGAGTACCGATACGGGCACGTTTCGCGAAAGCAGCCGAGCCATTGGCGAGCCAATCCAGATTCTCGGTCCCGGCATGAGCCGCACTGAGGTAACCGAGCTGTAGGCGATTATGTCGCAAACAGC
>JAHIZJ010000111.1 GCA_018814765.1 Patescibacteria group bacterium | reverse complement strand
TACCCAGCGATAATAATAACCTGAATTTAATGGTTTTTATTGATAACATAATGACGATGTTTATTTTATTGTATATCTCTTCAACCGTTTTATGTCTTCGGGCTGAAGAGATGATTCCTGCTTTGAACGATAGCGCAGGAGAGCCATCAGGGCAAAGAGGATCCAGAACTGAACTGCTAAATCATTTTTAAAGTAGGGGACCTCTACCAACCCATAGATAAACAAGGCGGTCATCCCGGACAGTAAACTGATAGACAAAACGGGGCTATAATCTTTGCAATTCACCCAGAAGCCAGTTCGGTAGAAGATGATTAGAAGAATTACCATTAAAATCATCCCGGCAATACCCAGCTCCACCCAAAAGTTGAGAAAGAAATTATGCGGATAGAGCAATAGCTCGGTGTGTTTAATCAGACGATACTGATCATACATAGCAGGAAAGCCAGCTAAACCAGAGCCCAGGACAGGATTAGCTTTGATCAAATTCCATGATCCTTCCCAAAGCACAGTCCTGACATCAGCTGAGACGTCCTCCAGCGTGACAACTGAAGTTATCTGATCACGGCTAAGGGGCAGGAGTAGGCCGGCCACTATGACAATAATTAAGAACAGCCAAACTAATTTTTTTCTCTGACTAAAGATTCCCAGAAAGATTAAAGCTACCAGCAAGCCAAGGAAAGCACCTCGTGTAAAAGAAAAGATTAATGCAGAGACTCCTAGAATAATCACTAGACTGCTGAATACTTTATTAAAAAGATGGTTCTTGAAAGCCAGCAGGCCTAGGAAGATGCCTAGTATGGGAGCTAAGTAGAGCCCGACAGCATTAGGATATTCAAAGACAGATGAAACTCGCTTGGGTGATTCATTGATCCAAGGGCCAGGGCTGTTAAATATGTCAAAGTATTGCCCAATAGCATAAAGTGACACTCCAATAGCAGATAGACCCAAAGAATAGACGAGCCAGCGTCGATCCGTAGATGTTTTCAGAGTATTCACAATAACCAAAAAGAGTAGAATCGGCTCTACGTAATATGCCTTCCACAAACCCCAGGCCGCCTGTCGGTCCGAGGAAACAAACACTGCGATTGTAGCAACCAGGAGAAAAGCCAGGATAAACCATTTCCAGGGGAACATCACTTCACCCAACTTATGTTCAAACAACAAGCGAGCTAGCCAGACAACGAAGATAATTATTATCATTCCTTCTAAGAGGGTTAAGGGTAAGCTGGCAATTGAAAAACGAACTAAGTAGGTTGGTAGTAAAAAAGCGATTAGATAAACAGAATATTTCAGTCTATAAACTGATAGAAGGAGGAATAATGTTAATGATGTTAAAATCCAAATCATGATTGAGGAGTGTTAGTGCTAATCTTTTTGGGTGGCCTTGGAGATGCCGAATCGTTGTCCGGCATGACAGTTTTGTGGGAGATCTTTTTAAGTATAATATTTTGCACCGCTACCATCAAACCGATCAAAAACCAGATATGCATTATATATAGTATCGAGAATGTTTGGTATTGAGCAATGACACCCAAGAGCGTAGCCAGTAAAGCGACCATGATAGCCTTTAGGTAATTGCTTTGAGCTCGCATGATTGCTTTGATTGATCGAGTAATTAATAATAATAAAATCACGACAAAGCTGACCAATCCAAGAATACCTGTTTCAGCTAATAGCTCTATGAATTCGTTGTTAACTATTTTCCAGCCTTCATCAGGGACAACATATGGATGGGTTGAAACATATGGCCCGTATTGTCCTGGGCCGATTCCTATCCAAGGTTCATCCAGCCAGGCCTGTTGAGCCCATTCTATCGTTTCTACTCGTTCTATATAGGCTGGTCCGGAGAAAGCGTTCTGTACATGTGTCAAAAAAGTATCAGAGTTGAGCCGAAAGATATCACCAAAACCAAGAGCATATACTGCTACAACCCAGACAACCGCCACACCAGCAATGAGCGACAACAGGAATTTCCATCGGAACATCTTTTTCAGATAAAACAATCCAATAACCAAAAGAATCACGGCTACTCCCAGATAGCCACCGCGTGATACGGTCAAAACCATATTGAGGCCGGCTAGAACAAACAGAGGCAAGAGCCAGATTTTTTTGATAGCACTGCTCCGACTGACAAGAAACACAAATAACAATGAGATAGGTAATAGTAGGAAGTTCGCAAAGTAGAGTGGCTCGAGTGCGGTCGATTGGATTCTAGGAAAGCCAAAGACATCTTTAGTGTAGTGTTCCCGCAGTCCGGTTAATGAGGTAGGCAGATCAATCATATCTCCAAAGAACTGCCAGACTCCAAAAAGACAGACAATCGTTGTGGTTATGAGCAGGATCCTTATTACTTTGGTTAGGCGCTCTTCGTCAGTAACCAGCTGTGTCACCATATAGCTAAAGAGCATTGTAAAGGCTGTAAAGGCTAAGACCAGGAGAGCTCGTTCCAGATTGAGGGCGTTTGTCAGCGCCAGGATGTTAACTAAAAGAAAGACTAGCATGGGGATGGCGATAGGACTGCGTGCTATTTTTAGATTTCGGTTTATAATACCACGCGCCAACCAAGCCACAATCAAAATTAATGTAAGGAGCTGGCTGATTCTAATTGTAATACCTGCCACATCATATGAGCCAATCCTTTCAAAAGGTAGGAAGAAAGTTATCACCACCAAACCCAGAAAGGGAGACCGGTATATAAAGAGGCTGACAGCCAGAGCCACTACAGCGCCTAGTATCAATAAGGCATCGATTCGTCCAATAAAAAAACTCAGTATTATAACAGCGCAGGCCAAGCCTAAACCTATGAGAATTTGCGTCTTTTTTGATAATTGTTTGAGTTGTTCCATCATTTAAATGTTTTGGAATAGCTGAAAATATGAAGCGACCATTCTTTCTTTGGGGAAATTTTGTTCGACAAAAGCACGACCATTAAGACCTAGCTGTTTGGCCGTGTCGGGGTTTTGATATAGATAAATAATTGCTTGAGCCAGCTCATCTGAATTGCCCGGCTGGACAAGTATGCCCGTCTGGTCGGTCTTTATTATTTCAGGTGTTCCCTCGATTCGTGATGCAATGGCGGGACGCTCAAGGGCCAGGGCCTCTACTAGGACATTGCCAAAGGATTCACGGCCCACAGATGGTAGAACAAAAATATCAAAGTTTCTTATCCAGGCGGCCGGTTCTTTTTGAAAACCGACAAATTGCGTTAAACGATCAATTTGGAGGTTTTTGCTTAGCCACTCTAGACGCTTGCGTTCTGATCCCTCGCCTACAATTATTAAATTAAGTTTGGGCACAATGGTCAAGGCCTTCTTTACGGCCATGAATAAGCAATCAACTCCTTTTTCTTTTTCCAAGCGACCAATGGAGCCAATCACAAACTGGTTTTTTGTCTGAGTCTTGGGTTTTTTCAGAAGAGATTGATAATAAGAGAAATCGAAACCATTATAAATAATGTGTATATTGCTAGCGTTGACCCCGAGTTTTATCAGCTGTTCTTTTAGGGCTTGAGAGACAACGATGATTTTTGCATAGCGTGAATAAAAACGATAAAAAATGCGCAAAGGGTTGAGCGTCAACCAACGCTGGAAACCAACATGTTCACTCCAAAAGACTTTCAAGCCAAGCATCCGAGCCGGAAGGGTAATCAAAATCTTTTCTGTCAGTGAGATACAGTAAACGCCTTTTACATTCTTAGCTAGTCGATAGTAAAAAAGAAAATAGACAAGAATTAAAAACATAGGCAAGCCCAGAAGTGGGAATAATATGATTGACCATTTGGCTACTGGCTCAGGTGCTGACCAGATTTTTTTTACTGGCCAATTACGTTTATTAAATTGTTCCACTAGTACATTACAGGAAGTGACCAAATAGAAGTTGAAGTTTATTTGCTGTAGCTCGTTTACCAAGCTAATAAGATGACGTTCACCGCCACCATAGCATGACTGAAAAGGAAATTTAAAAATTAATATATTCTTTTTCATTTGCTCAGGGATAATATTTCTGTAATATCATTTTTAGTAACCCCCTTTAGCAGGTACAGCGAAGAGGCATAACTAAGAATACCGATAAATACTAAAAGCACCCAGTGAAGGTCGCGAGTAAACCATAGGATGATGGTCATAAACAGGGAGGCCAGCAAAGCCCGGCCCATAATATTGAAATTAAGGCGCGCCTTGGTGGTACGATAAACCATGTAGAAGCTAGTCAACATAATCAAAAACTCAGAAGCGATTGTCATATAGGCGGCACCGTAGAAACTGTAGCGTGGAATCAGTATTATGTAGCCCGCCAAAGATACTATGGCCACAATCAGATATGCCAAGATCATCGGTTTTTGCTTGTTGATTGAAACAACCGCATTGCCAAAAAGCGCACCAATGAAAATAATACCTGTAGCCACAATTAGTATTCTTAATACAGCGCCTGATCCAACAAATTCACCACCTGCCACCAGAACCATGAGTTGCTCGGCAATAAATTGAGTACCAATAATTAGGGGCAAGGCCAAGATGAAAAGGAAATTCACCGATTTTTGGATTATTTGGCGGAAACGATCAAAGTTACGCACTGCGTAAGCAGCTGTTAAAAGCGGCATTATCAAACCGGCAAACATTGCAGGAAGTGTACTTAGTATTTCCAGGACTTTATAAGTAGCTCCATATATACCGACATCACTGGCTGGCTGATAGATTGATAAAATGATGGTATCGGCTTTAAAATATACCAAGTTAAAAGCCACAGACAGTCCAATAGGCCATGATTCCTTGAGTACTTGCAGCCAAACAGGCCATTCGAAAGTGAGGCGTATCTTCACATATTGCCTAGCAGCAAAAAAAACATAAAGAAAATTGCTGAGACTTCCCAAGATAACCGCACCAAGTATAGCTAGAAGATCCATTTTTAAATACAGAACTATTCCCGTGGCCGTTAATAAAACGATACGACCTACAATTTCTGCTATGGTTATTTTGACCATCTTAAGATTTTTTTGGAACAGACCGGTCAATACTTGATTTAGTGAAATAAACAGATAGGAAAGTGTTGTTAAGGCGATACCGATTTTTACAATAAAGGGGTAGGGAAAAAAGAAAGCTACGACCGGAGCAATGCCGAGAAAAATAATTGCAGATAAAAGTCTTAAAGTAAATATATTATTAACAAACTTACTTGTATCTGAGTTCGGCTCTGAAATCTTTTTTATCAATATAATATATAGACCCAGATCGAGGATAACGGCAAAGACCTGCAAGAATGCGATGACAGTTGTATAGCGCCCGTAGCCGTCAGCGCCCAGATAGCGAGTCAATAAGCCAACTACAAATATACCCATAGCTGTGCTGATGACTTTCCCAGCTATCTGAATGATTGTATTGTGTGCTATGCGCCTTGTTAAGCTCATAAGATTATTTAATATCATAAAAATCATAACACCTTTATTGTTAGATTGGCAAATAGAAATGCCATAAACGATGAACAACAATATTGTTCATCCAATAAATACAACAGAATGATTATTAAATAAAAAAATATCAGAACTATATTGGACGCAAAATAAATCAACTAGCTTTGACAAAACGCAAAAAATATGATAAGATATAGATAGGTAAAAACAAAAACAAAAAACAAACAATGTTAAAAAAACAAAAAACAACTTGGCAGGTTTGTTATGATAAGGGTATTTTAGATAATTCTAAGGGACCTTTTTTTAGTGGAAAAAACGCAGGTGAAAGTGTTACAGAAAAAACCTTAAGAGTCTTTATCTTCATGATCGGGGTCATGGTTGCTGCTCAATTACTAAACCTGTTTCAATCGGTCTATGTCCAAGCTGATCAGGTTCCGGTCATCTATGGGCAAAATACTGTTCGAGAGACTATCAGCCAAGGATATCTAGGAAGTTATTATAAAGTGCTGTGGCCAAATCAAGAGCAAGAAACGGAAACCAATTCGTTAGCAATAGGGCCAGAAAGAGTTTTATCAGCACAGGTTTACCGAGCACAAGCCACAGCTGTTAAAACAGTTTCATATCAGGCGGAGCTGGTTGAACAGAATTATGATCGCATGGAGATTGAAACAGGCAAGGCATTTACATTTGAAGTAAAGTTTCGTAATAAAGGCACAGCTACCTGGAGCAATTGTGAAGGCAGCTATGTAGCTATAAATGTGGCTGGACCTACCGGGAGGCACTCGCTCTTCCAACATGATAGCTGGACCGAGTACTATTACCGTCCAGGTCGACTAAAGGAAGTCAGTGTAAAGCCGGGTGATATTGGTACGTTTAGATTCGCTCTGCAGGCTCCAGATGTGCTGGGTGAACATATAGAGAGTTTTGGTCTGGTGGCCGAAAACCTTACTTGGATAAATGGTGGCCATGTGTCACTTCTGATTGATGTTGTACCTCCACAGCCCCCCTATAGTGCAGAAATAGCAGAGATGAGCACAGAACAGCTAGAGCTTAATCCAGGTGAGGTATCGACAGTATGGTTTGATATGAAAAACACAGGTACGGTTACATGGAGCAATACGGGTGATCATTTTTTGGCAATAAACGTAATTGATCCCACGGGCCGTCATTCTGATTTTCAGCATGATAGTTGGTCCGAATACTATTATAGACCAACCAGACTGGATGATAGCCAGGTGCTGCCGAATCAGATAGGAAGATTCACTTTTACGGTAAAGGCGCCTCTGCGGCCGGGTGAATATATTGAGAACTTTGCCATGGTAGCAGAGCACCTTGTCTGGGTTCCTGGAGGTGAGGTCTCTTTGCCAATACATGTTAGTAAGACGGTTGTAGATGAGCAGCCCAACGAGCCTGATATTAGGGTGGGGCTATATTCAGCGGACACTACAAATAACCAGG